>WQYZ01000051.1 GCA_009780985.1 Oscillospiraceae bacterium
GAAAATTGATAATTCTTACAAATTCGTTTTGATTGCGTTATATGAAAAAATTAAATCGGTTATTTAATTGTATAGTATTAGTTGAAAATTAATTTTATTGACAATTTTCAATATTTCGGTATTGATATTGGAAAAGTAATTTTTTAAATTATTTTAAGGAGATATATTGTTTGGGAAATGTGAAATTTATTTCGAGCAAAAACAATGATTTTATAATCGAGACTGCGAAACTGAAACAGAAAAAATACAGAACTGAAAAAAATTTGTTTTATGTTGACGGCGTAAAATTATTGAAAGAAGCTATGGGGTCGAGGTATAAATCCAGAATAAAGAGCATAATCGTCGAGGAAAGTATTTTTAACGATACAGATATAAAAGATATTGTCAGGAAATGTGAAAATTGTGAGATTATTGAGGTAACAGGCGAGGTTTATAAAAAAATAACGGACGAAGAGGCATTTCAGGGTGTCATGTGCGTTATTGAAAAAGACAAAATGCAGGAAAATATCGGGATAAATTATAATAAGCCGGTTATTGTATTGGATTCGGTCAGAGATCCGGGAAACGTCGGGACTATTATAAGGACGGCTTATGCAATTTGCGATGTTGATATTATTTTATCTGAGGATTGTGCCGATATATATAGCAGTAAGACTCAAAGAGCGGCTATGGGAGCGATTTTTAAGCAAAATATAAAAATTTGTAAAAATTTGTATTCAGAGATTGAAAATTTGAAAAAAAACGGATATAATATATTTGCTACTTATTTGGGTAAAAATTCAACTTCAATAGAAAAAGTAAAACTTCATTCAAAAACAGCCGTCATATTCGGCAACGAGGGAAACGGTCTGTGTGATAATATTGTGAATTTATGCGATGAAAAAATAATTATCCCGATAAATCAAAACAGCGAATCGCTGAATGTGTCGGCGGCGGCGGCGATTATTATGTGGGAAATGAGAAAGCAAAATAAATAAAAAAATATTAGGGCAGGAGGGCAAATCATGGATAATTATATGCAAATGGCTACGTCTGTAAGACATAACAGAATAACCGGCACATTATTCAGTGAAATAGTAGATATGCTTAGAAAAAATGAAGTCAACGCATTGCAGGAAGAATGCGCGTTAGTATATTGGGGGTCAAGAATAAAACCTGAACCGGCATCGCTGATTGATATAAAAAATATCAAAAACATAAATGATTTTAAAGCAAAAACAATAGATGATTTAGAATATGTTCAGCCTGATTTTATATTATTTCATAAAAATCCTTATGTGGAAAATAAAAGAAGAACGAGAACAGCGGGGTGTCCTGATTTAATAGTTGAGGTTTGGTCCGATGGCAACACCGCCGGCGAAAAAAATTCAAATACGATTTATATTCAAGTTCAAGCAATACAGAACATTGGTATATAGAGCAGGATACAAATGAAGTTAAATGCTGCTTAGGGAAAGAGATTTTAGAAGTTCAATCAATAAAAAATATTCTGCGCACTACAAATGGATTGAAATTTGACTTGCGTTATTTAGCCGTTTAAATTAGAGTAAATGCAGAGAATTTATATTCTATAACATAACGAGGGGGTTTTTTATGTTCTTGGTGAGCAGTAACAATCAAGGATTATTTGAAAATTTTGAAAAAATCGGATTGAAAAATGAAATTAATAATAAAAATGTTCTTATAAAAATAAATTTATCGCGAATTTATAGTAAAAATCTCCCTCGAACAGATATGACGCTTTTAAAAACACTTGTTACTTATATTTATCAAAATGGCGGCAGGTGTGCAATAACAGAAGGGGCAAACGGATATTTAAAGGATAATCTGATTGCTTCCGGTTTGGAAGATATACTGAAACGGTATGAAATAAAAGTTATTGATGTTGATTTAGAAGATTGTTATGAAGTGGTATCCTATGGAGAGCCTCATTATATACCAAAATGTTTTCGGGACTACCCTGTAAGAATCGCTGTTCCTGCCGCTTCAAAGCGAGAAGGTATGATTTATTCCAATAATGTAAAATTGTTTTTTGGTGCAGTTCCGAGAAAAATGTATCAACTTGACGATACCGATGTGTCCAAAGGTGCTCCGCGTCCCAGACTTCATCGAAATTTACATTTATCAGTCGCAAATCTTTTCCTTGCGATAAATAATTATTCGGCATTTCAATACTATGTAAATGGCGGACTGTTTTATAATGAAAACATTGGCGAATTTATTTTAACCGATACCTTTGTCGGCAATGATGCGTTAGAATTGGATTGTCATATATTTCAGACTTTTTTTAATGATTGTGAATATCCTGAATATTTAGATATATTAAAACTGAAATATAAAAATGAAGCATGAAAATAAACATTTTCTATTTTAAATATAAGTAAAATAAAAAAGGAGTGTGCAAAAAATATGACTGAAGATTTGTATTATATATGGCTGTCGCTTGCCTGCGGAGCGGGAAGCCCCATTCCCCAGAAACTGCTTATGAGTTTTGACAACGCCGAAAAAATATACGAAGCCGATGAGGACGAACTCAAAAACAAATGCAACTTTGAAACGGACGAGCATATACTGTCAAGACTGGCTGATAAAAATACGGACGAGTGCGAGAAAATACTCGAATTCTGCTCTCGTAACAACGTGTCTGTGTTAAACTGCGACAACAAGCTGTATCCAAAAAGATTGCGGAGCATACGCGCATTTCCGGTCGTTTTATATTACAGAGGCAAACTGCCGGATATAGACGACAATCTGTGCGTTGCGATGGTGGGCACGAGGAAAATGACGGATTACGGCAAATACGCGGCATATGAGATTGCAAAAGAGCTTGCGTCCTGCGGCGCGGTTATAGTCAGCGGAATGGCAAACGGAATAGATTCGGCTTCGCACAAAGGCTGTCTTATCGCCGGAGGTTTTACAATCGCAGTGTTCGGCTGCGGAATCGACAGGGCATATCCTCCGGAAAACAAAGCGTTAATGGACAGGATTATAGAGAGAGGGCTTATTGTGACTGAATATGTCCCGGGAACAGAGCCGAAAGGCGCGCATTTCCCGGTCAGAAACAGGATAATAAGCGGACTTTGTCAGGCAGTTCTCGTAGTCGAGGCAGATAACAGGAGCGGCGCGCTTATCACGGCAAAAACGGCTCTGTTTCAGGGACGGGAATTGTACGCAGTGCCGGGGAATATAAATTCGCCGAACAGCTGGGGTACAAACGGACTGCTGAAAAATCAGGCGGGCATAGTTACCGACGCGTATGATATTCTATCCGAATACGAACATTTATACAGCCACAGAATAAATATCGAAAAAAGCAGATATTATAATAATAAAGTAAATTATTATAAAAACAAAGAGTATAAAGAGAATAATAAAGAAAACAAAAGTGTTATAAATAAAATGGCGAACAAGATAAAAGAATCGGCGGCGGTCGTAAATACGGCAAATACTGTTAGCGCCGAAATGGTCAATGCCGTAAAAACAGAATTTACTCTTTCGGAAAAATTATCGGCTCTGAAAATAATATTGAACGAAACAGAACTCAGGGTTTTTGAAATATTTTACGCAAGAAAAAAAGAAAAACTTCACCCGGACGACATATCTGGGGAAAATATGTCTATATCAGACGTTATAAACACCCTGACTTTTCTTGAAATTTATGGGATAATAACGTCTTTGCCGGGGGATTATTATAAAATAAGCGAAAGTTTTATGAATCTGTAGTACATAATTTAATTGAAAAAACGATAAAATGGAGGTATTCTATTGAAAAATATAGTTATACTTGAGTCGCCTGGAAAGGTGAACGCAGTAAAGGGATATTTAGGAAGCGGTTATAAAGTTATAGCGTCAAAGGGACATATCCGAGACCTGCCGAAAAGTAAGCTCGGAGTGGATACAGACAATAAATTTAAAGCGCAGTATATAAATATACGCGGCAAAAGCGAGCTGATAAACGACTTAAAAAAAGAGACAAAAGGCGCGGACAATATATTTCTCGCGACCGACCCGGACCGAGAGGGCGAAGCTATCGCGTGGCACTTATCGGCAGTCTTGGGCATAGACGCAAAAAAAGCCCAGAGAGTCCGGTTTAATGAAATCACAAAAACGGCGGTCAAAGACGCTATAAAAAAGCCTGACAAAATAAATATGGATCTCGTAGACGCACAGCAGGCGAGAAGAATCATAGACAGACTCGTCGGATATCAAATCAGCCCGTTTTTATGGAAAAATATAAAAAGCGGTCTTTCGGCAGGACGCGTTCAGTCCGTCGCAACCCGCCTCGTAGTCGAGCGCGAAGAGGAAATACGCAATTTCAAGCCCGAAGAATATTGGAATATAATCGGCGATTTCGCCAATTCGCAAAAGAAGAATTTCGAGGCGAAATTTTTCGGCGATTCAAAAGACAGAATAAACCTGTCAAACGAAGATGAGACAAATAAAATCTTAAAAGATTTGGACGGCTCTGAATATTTTGTAAAATCGCTGAAAAAAGGCGTGAGGTATAAAAATCCCGCTCCGCCGTTTATAACCTCGACTTTGCAGCAGGAGGCAAACAAAAAATTTAATTTTCAGTCCGGCAGGACAATGAAAGCCGCGCAGGAACTTTACGAAGGTGTAAATCTTGGCGGCAAATCCGGAACCCAGGGACTTATAACTTACATGAGAACGGATTCCCTCAGAATATCAAACGAGGCAAGAGACGGGGCAAAAGAATATATTCTGGACAAGTACGGCGAAAAATTTTATCCCGAAACCCCGAAAGAATATAAGACCAAGAAGAACGCGCAGGATGCGCACGAAGCGATACGCCCGTCGCATATGGGAAAAGAGTTTGAACCGGAAGCTATAAAACAGTCTCTCACGGCGGACCAGTTTAAAATCTATAAATTAATCTGGGACAGATTTCTGGCAAGTCAGATGCAGTCGGCGGTTTTGGACACAGTGAATGCCGATATATCCGACACAAAAAACGGCTATGTATTCAAAGCGTCGGGATATACGGTCAAGTTTCCGGGATTTCTGACTATATACGAGGAAACTACGGACGAGACCGACAAAAAAGAAGATAAGGACAGTTTTGAAAATTTCGACAATCCGGGAAATACCGGAGAGAAAGAATCAAAATTGCCGGAGCTGAAAGAAGGCGAAAAAGTCGCTCTGAATAAACTTACGCCCTCGCAGCATTTCACTCAGCCGCCGTTCAGATATACGGAAGCGTCGCTTATAAAAGCCCTCGAAGAACAGGGTATAGGCAGACCCAGCACATACACCCCGACCCTGACTACTATTATCCAGAGAGATTATGTCGAAAGGGAGGGGAAATCCCTCAAACCCACTCCTCTCGGGGAAGTCACGACGCATGTAATGAAAGACAATTTTCAGGATATAGTAAATTACGGATTTACGGCGAAAATGGAAGAGGATTTTGACGAAGTGGAAGAAGGCAAAGTAAACTATATAAGCGTCCTGGATAAATTTTATGCAGGATTCAAAGACAGTCTCGAAAAAGCCGAAATTAACATAGGCAAAGAAGAAATAGTAGTTCCCGATACGGAGATAGATTATAAATGCGAAAACTGCGGTAAAAATCTTATAGTCAAAAACGGCAGGTTCGGCAAATTCGCGGCTTGTCCGAATTATCCCGAGTGCAAGTTTACTATGCCGCTTGACAGAAACGGCAATATAATCAAAAAAGAAGAACAGGCTGAAGTGCAGAAAACAGATATAAAATGCGAATTGTGCGGGTCTGAAATGGTCATAAGAAAAGGCAGGTATGGGAGTTTTTACGCGTGTTCAAATTATCCCAAGTGCAAGAATACAAAGCCGGTAAACGTCGAGACGGTAAATGCAAACTGTCCGTTGTGCGGTGGAAAGCTGTTGAAAAAGTACGGCAAAAAGAAGATGTGTTTCTACAGCTGCGAAAAATACCCGGAGTGCAAATTCTCTGTCTGGGATATGCCCGTCGAAAAAAAATGCCCGAAATGCGGCGGTCTGATGCTTCAGAAAAAAGGCAAAGACATAATATACTGCTACAATAAAGAGTGCGGCTATCAGGAAAAATCGGAAACAACAGAAAAAGAAGAAAAAGTGGAGAAACAAGAAACTGAGTATTAAATTTATAGTACAAAAGGAGTAAATTATAATGGAATTTGTAGTAAAATTTACATGGTATGATGATGAAAAAATTTGGCTTGCAACATCGTCTTGCGACAAATTTGCTTTGACTTTGGACCATGGTTCATTTGATGCTTTACTTGAAAGAGTTAAAATCGCTATGTGTGATATAGCGGAAAATGAACTTGGTTATAGCGGTGAAATTAAAATAAAAATTGAGACAGAACGTATAATCAGTATGAATGTGGAGGTTTCCGCATAATGGCTGATTATACAAAACAGGTATTGGATTTATTGTCCGCTCATGGCTGTTATTTTCTTCGACGCGGAAAGGGCTCGCATAAGATGTGGTATAGCCCTATTAACGGCAGAGCGTTTACCGTTGTTGATAAAATTGAAAACAGGCATACCGCAAACGGCATATTAAAAGATGCAGGCGTAAATCAGAAAGTTTGATAAAGATTTGAATTTATAGTTATGCAGAGAATTTATATTTTGAACGAGGTGAAATATGAATATTGAAGTCATCACAATTGAGGAGGAAATTAAAGTAATTGGACTAAGTTATCATAAATTAGGACTGCCTGCAACCATAGAAAGCCTTGAGAAAATGTGGAACACTTATGATGAAAAATATCGGAATAGGATTGAAAACGCAGTCGTTCCGCTTGTAGATTATGGGGTTAATGCTTATCTACTTACAAATAAGCACAAATATATCGCAGGCTGCGCAGTAGCGAAAATAGGGGTTTTAGAAGAAAACTGGGCTTCTTTTGTCGTGCCGACAGGAAAATATATTAAATATTCATGCCGTAAAATGGAAGACCTGTTTAAAAACCATGATGAAATAAGATCATGGGCGAAAACAAACGAAATAATGATTTATGATGATTTTGAGATTGAAGTATATCCCATCGGAGCATTTGAAGGAAAGGACGTTGAAATGTACATTTTGTTTCCCATACAAGCATAACTTAATAAGCAATATATACGTTACAAAATAATTTCGGAGGATAAAAATTATTGAAGATAATATTGTAAATATAATAGGCGCGGGACTTGCGGGGTGCGAGGCGGCGTGGCAGATTGCAGTCCGCGGGATTCGCGTCAGACTGTTTGATATGAAGCCCAGCAAATATTCCCCCGCGCATAAAAATAAAAATTTTGCGGAGCTTATCTGTTCAAATTCGTTCAAGGCGAAAAGCGTCGAAAACGCAATCGGACTTCTGAAAAAAGAACTCGAAACCGGAGGCAGTCTTATAATCGAAGCGGCATATAAAACTCAAGTCCCGGCAGGCGGGGCTTTAGCCGTGGATAGAGAAAAGTTTGCCGAATATATAACGGATAAGATAAAAAGCAATAAGAACATAGAAATAATAAACGAAGAAATTACAGATTTAGGCAGATTCGACAGTGAAACCGTCATAATCGCGACGGGTCCGCTGACTTCTGAAAGTCTGCAAAATTCTATAAAAAATCTTTTAGGGGAAGAATATTTATTTTTCTTCGATGCCGCCGCGCCTATCATCAGTTTGGATTCTATAGATTTTTCAGGTTTTTCGGGCGCGTTTTACGCTTCAAGATATGATAAGGGTGATAAAGATTATATAAACTGTCCTATGACAAAAGAAGAATATGAAGTATTTTACAGGGAGTTAGTAAATGCGGAAACGGTGAAACTTCACGATTTTGAGCGCGAATATATCGAAAAAAATGTGTTCGAGGGGTGTATGCCGGTAGAAACCGCCGCAAGGCGCGGCGAGGAAACTCTCCTATACGGATGCATGAAACCTGTGGGAATTATCGACGAAAGGACGGGCAGACAGCCGTACGCCGTCGTGCAACTGCGTCAGGACGACAGCGCAAAGACTATGTACAATATTGTGGGATTTCAAACAAATCTAAAATTTTCTGAGCAGAAAAGAGTATTTTCGCTTATTCCCGCTCTTAAAAACTGCGAAATTTTAAGATACGGGGTAATGCACAGAAACACGTATATAAATTCGCCGAAATTGTTGGACGCAAGCTATAATTTAAAAAAACTGCCGAATATATATTTTGCAGGACAGATAACTGGGGTGGAAGGATATATAGAATCCGCAAGCTCCGGTTTTGCCGCGGGAATAGCGGCGGCTGAAAAAATAATATACGGCAGTGATTTCGTTTTCCCGAAATGTACGGTAATAGGCGCGCTCGCGCATTATATCAGCGACGAAAATATAGAAACCGGCAAATTCCAGCCGATGAGCGCAAACTTCGGGATAATCGAAAATCCTAAAACTTATGAAAAAGTCAAGGGCGGGAAAAAAGCGGTCAAACAAAGAATCGCGGAAATTTCGGTTGATTATATGAAATCTTGGAAAACAAAAAAGGCATAGTTGTTCTGAACAACTATGTCTCGTATAGTTTTATATAATGCTTATTCGGCATGGTTTCCCAAATCAAATAATTCCTTATAAAGCGAATACCATACAGCATAAGAATCGGATAATGTTTCTGGCTTTGCCCCCAATTCGATTGTTTGAAGTAATCGGTTTGCGCAATTTAACGGTTTTATATCAAAACCATTAATAAACCCTATTGTGCGTTTCCTGCTTGGGAAAAAACATTTATTGAGTGCAAATAGTGCTTGAAGAAAATGGTCTATAGCATTTTCCACAACTGCATGGTAAAACAAAACATCCGACCTTGAAACGGCACGGTCAAAATCCTCACCGTCATGACGCATATGGTGATTAAACAAGCGGATTGAAAGTTCCTGCGGATAAACAGACAGATGTTCTTTCATCCTGGCAATATAACCTGACTTATCATTCAGTTCGCATATAGAAAGCATCGTCGCACAGCGTCCTGTCGGATAGAAGGATTCTTCTTCCCTGTCTAAATGTGTGCCGTTCAGCACCAATTCAATTTCTTTGTCCATTTCTGCCGTGGTAAAGTACATAAGGCATATATCGGTATTGTCTACAAACAGGAAATCTATCGTCCCCCAAAATCTTCCGCCTCGTTCGCTGTAATTTGCGCTGGAAATAACGTTTCCGAGTCTGTCAATCGCCGCTTTCCGTGATTTTATTTCAGGAATCCGGCTGCAAAAAACATATATATCTATGTCGCTTTCGCCATGCTCAGGCAGCTTACTTCTGCCGCTTTTCCCGATTGCTACCACTTCGTTGATTTCTGAAACTGAATTAATAATTAATGGGTAGCTTTCTTCTAATAATTTTCCCATGATATTTTTCCTCTCTGTAAAATATTTGTATTTATATATCATATCATCAAATGATAAACGATGTCAAGATAAATCTTATTCTAAGAATATCTTTTACATAAAATAAAATACGCTGGGGAAACCCGAACGGATTCGCAACTATATACTAAAGTTATAAAAAATAAAGTTGTGCGGTTATTCTAAAAAATATTAAAAATCTCTTGATTAATATAGAAAAATATAGTATAATATTGAGAGGATTAAATTCAGAAAATCTACATTGCATGAAAGAGATTATAAGTTTATGAAAATAATTGTGGACGCTATGGGAGGAGATAAGGCTCCTCTCGAAATTGTAAAAGGAGCGGCGCTGGCAGTTCAGGAACTCAATGTAAATATAGTTCTTGTCGGTGACGAGAAAAAAATAAACAGGATTATTAGCGAAAATAATCTATCTGATATATTAAATAAAAATACGGAAATTGTACATACTGAAAAAGTGATAACAATGGAAGACGACCCGGTGTCCGTCGTAAGAGCCAACAAAGATTCGTCTATGGGAATCGCGCTTAAAATGCTCGCCGACGATAAAACCGACGAATACGGCGCGCTTGTATCAGCGGGGAATTCCGGGGCTTTACTCGCCGGAGCAACGCTTATAGTAAAATGTATAAAAGATATAAAACGGGCGGCTTTGGCGGTTGTACTCCCGTTTGAACGAAAGACGCTTCTGATTGACGCGGGCGCGAACGTAGACATAAAAGCGGAATATTTAAAACAGTTCGGTTTTATGGGTTCGATATATATGAAAAAAATTTTCGGTATAGAATCGCCGACAGTCGGACTTGTCAATAACGGGGCGGAAAAAAGCAAAGGCACGGCGGAGCATGTCGAGGCGTATAAACTACTGTCCGAAACTAAAACAATAAATTTTGTCGGCAATATTGAGGGCAGCGATATTACGATGCGTCCCAGCGACGTTTTAGTCACCGACGGATTTACGGGCAATATAATTCTGAAACTTACTGAAGGGTTCGGTTCGTTCATGGGCAAAAAGCTTAAATCCATGTTTTTAAAAGATATATTCACAAAAGTTTCGGCAGTTTTGGTAAAAGATTCTATGAACGAGTTTAAAAAATCGTTAGATCCTGCGGAATACGGCGGCGCGCCGTTTTTGGGCGTGAAAAAGCCCGTGATAAAAGCTCACGGGAGTTCCGACGCCCGAGCCGTCAAGAATGCGATAAGGCAAGCGAAATTCTGTATAGATACTAAACTTGTCGAAGAAATAGAAATACAAAGTCAGATAAACAAATAATCACAATATATAAATATATAATATGGTATAATTAAGGATAAAACTTGTTGATGGAGAATAACAAAACAATTAGTACAGAAAATAATCTTGAAAATTTTGAAAAAAAATTGAGATATAAATATAAAAATATTTCTCTTCTTACAAACGCTCTGACCCATTCGTCATATGCCAACGAGTTAAAGTCAAAAGGCGGGAAATCGGAATCAAACGAGAGATTGGAATTTTTGGGCGATACGGTTCTGGCGCTGATAACGTCGGAGTATATATACTTAAAGCTCAAAGATTATAAAGAAGGAGAGCTTACAAAGATCCGCGCGTCAATAGTCTGCGAGGACTCGCTTTTTAATTTTGCGGAATCATTGGGACTCGGAGATGCTTTGTTTTTGGGGCACGGTGAAATAGCGTCAAACGGCAGGAAAAGAAAATCAATTCTCGCCGACGCTTTCGAGGCTGTTTTGGCCTCTGTGTTTCTTGACGGAGGATTGCCTGCGGCAAAGAAATTTTTGCTGAAGTTTATAGAAAAGCCTGTGGATGATATAGTAAAAGAGGGCGATGTAAAAGATTATAAAAGTCTTTTGCAGCAGATAATCCAGCAGAACAACGGGGAAGTTCTCGAATATAATCTGATACGCGAGAGCGGTCCCGACCACGAGAAAGTTTTTGAAGTTCAGGCTGTGTTAAACAATAACGTAGTGGGAGAGGGCAAGGGACGCTCGAAAAAGGTCGCGGAGCAGAACGCCGCAAAAGAAGCGTTGGCGTTATTTGGGTATTGAAATTCAGGAGTGCAAAGATGAAAGTAGCAATTATATCAGATGTGCATGGGAACTATCCCGCGCTTGCAAGCGTAGTTGACGACGCTGTTTCAAATAACGTGGAGAAATTTATTTTTGCGGGCGATTATATTTTTGATTTGCCATTTTCGAATGAAGTCGCAAAATTGCTGATGAATCTGGATAACGCATATATTGTCAAAGGCAATAAAGAGATACGTCTGAACGGTTTGGCAAATGACAATCAGGACAACTGGACGCTCAATCAGTTTGGAAATGTGTATCAGACATTTCGGGAGTTGTCGCCTTATGTATATGATTTTTTGAACGGATTAAATAACGAATGTTATATCCGGGTAAATCCAGATGTTTCTATATATGTCAATCATTTCCCGGAATATATTCCGCGACTGTCGCCGGTAAGGGAATTATTCAGCAGTTCTGGATTCTTGAAAAGAATGCTTGAAAAGCCGTTTTCACACGAGCAGTTTTTAGAAGATTTTAGAGATGCGGTAAATCGCGACGAAATAAAAAATCAGATTGAACAGATTGACGCAAATATAATAGTGTTCGGTCACAATCATTTACAGGCGTATTGTTACTGCGGCGATAAGTTAATCATAAATCCGGGTTCGTGCGGACTGCCTCTTGATTTTAACACTGCCGCTCCTTACACAATTCTCGAAATAACGGACTGCGGATTTGATGTGACAGAAAAAAGGGTGGAATATGATGTTGAATCCGTTATTAACGAGTCAAAAAAGTCACTGTTATATGAAAAAAGCGTGATATACAGTGAAATTGTTTATTTATCGTTAAAAGAGGGCAGAGAATATATAGCAATATTGTTTGAAATTGCGCGGCAGATTGCGGCGTCTAAAAATGAGCAGGGAGCAGCGGGTTTCAGCAATTCGACGTGGGACGAAGCGTATGAGGTTTTTAAAAGCAGAAAAATTTGAAAAGGACAATACTTATGAAAGCTATTTTGGTATTTCTTGACGGCACAATATGCGATATGCGCCATAGAATCCCATTAATTGGCAAAGACGAATTTTTTCGGACAAAAACATATTGAAAGATATTGCTACTAATGGCAGCGTGGAATTTATAAGAGAACTGGCTGAAACATATCATCTGATTTATATCGGAGCGCGTCCCGACAAGTATGTTGATATTACAAAAAAATGGTTAAAAGAAACCGGCTTTCCCGACGGCTATGTATATTTGGGTAAAAATCAGCAGGAACGGATAAATATCGTAATAAATCTGAAAAATAAATTTGATTTTGCCGCCGGAATAGGGGATAGATGGGATGATAATGAGCTTCACTTGGCATTAGGCTGTCAAAGTTTTATCTTAAAAGAATGGGAACCGAATTGGGATACCGTAAGAAAATACTTGCGTAATAATTTAAAAAATTAAAGAAGATATGAAAAAACATTACAACATACCTGTGTTTATCACGCACTCCGGATGCAAAAACGACTGCGTTTTCTGCAATCAGAAAGTTATAACCGGACGGTCTGAAAGCGCGGGAGTAAAAGAAGCGCGGGAAACTATCGAAAAATTTATTGATATTATTTCAAACTTTAACCGTATTGACAGTAATTCTGTCGATACGGAAATCGCTTTTTTCGGAGGTTCGTTTACCGGACTTAAGAGAGAAGAAATGCTTGAATTTCTACAGATTGCGAACGAATATATAAATAAATATAACTTTATAAGCGGTATAAGACTGTCTACGCGTCCGGATTATATTTCCGAAGAAATAGTTGAAATTTTACTGAAACACAAAGTAAAATCAATAGAACTTGGGATTCAGAGCATGTTCGACGAGGTTTTGACTGCGTGCAAAAGAGGGCACACAGTAAAAGATACGGAAAGAGCGTGCGCAATTATAAAATCTGTCAGTATAAATCTGACAGGGCAGATGATGCTCGGATTGCCTGAATCAGACAGGGAAAAAGACATAGAAACGGCGAAAATGCTTGTGAAACTCGGTATAAATTCGGCGAGAATATACCCGACAATTATTCTGCAAAATACAATGCTTTACAAGATATATGAACAAAATATGTACGCGCCCATAAGTATAGATGATGCGCTTTACAGGGCAAAAGAAATCAAGAAGATATTCGATTTAAACAATATAGAAATTCTGAGAATGGGTCTGTGTTCTTCGGATGATGTAAACGTAAATGCTTGTATAGGTCCGTATCACCCGGCATTCGGCGAACTTGTCGAAAGCGAGATTATATACGACAGTTTGTTTGAAGAACTGACGGAAATCAAAAACGCAGAAAGAAAATTCGTAATTGAAACTGCGAAAACAAATATGTCAAAAATCGTAGGACATAAGAGAAAAAATATACTGAGACTGAGAGAAAATTTTAAAAATATAGAAATTGTTGAAAATAACGACATAAAAGAGATGTATAATATAATTATAAAATAACAGTCGGGGGTATTAACCAGAGTGTATTTAAAAACTGTAGAATTGGCTGGATTTAAATCGTTTCCCGCAAAAACGTCTATAAATTTTGAAAAGGGAATAACGGCGATTATAGGTCCGAACGGAAGCGGGAAATCGAACATATCCGACTCGGTGAGGTGGGTGTTCGGCGAGATGTCGTCGAAAGTTTTGCGCGGGGCAAAAATGGAAGACGTTATTTTCGGCGGCACAAAAGAGATTAAGCCGTCGAGTTTTGCGAAAGTTTCGCTTATCATCGACAATTCGGATAAAGTTGTCGAGTGCGATTACAGCGAAATAAAAATAACAAGACAGCTTTTCCGTTCGGGGGAGAGCGGATATTTTCTGAACGACAAAAGTATAAGACTGAAAGATATATACGAGCTTTTTTTGAACACTGGAGTGGGCAAAGAAGGATATTCCATAATCGGTCAGGGGAAAATAGCGGAGCTTATCGCAAAAAAAAGCGACGACAGAAGAAGTATTTTTGAAGAAGCGTCGGGAATATCGAGGTACAGGTATAAAAAAGAAGAAGCGGAAAAGAAACTCTCGGACGTAAAAGAGAATCTTACGAGAGTTAAAGATATACTGTCTGAAATCGAAGGCAGAATCGAGCCTTTGAGTATAGAAGCTGAAAAAGCAAGAAAATATCTTGATTTGTACGATAAAAAGAAATCTCTTGAAATTTACGTCTGGGTTAAATCGATAGAAAAAATAAAGTCGGAACTGAATAAAATTTTAGAAGATTTTGAGATTTCAAAGTTAAATTATGACAGCATTGACAGTCAGATAAACAGATTAAACGAGAAAATCGACAGCTTGTACGATAAAACACAGGAAATGCTTCGGACTTATGAAAACAGGAAAAATGAAAAGTCCAAAGTGCACGACAATATAGTGGAAAATAAATCAAAAATCGATATATTGAAAAACGATACGGCAAAACTTGACACGGAAATTGAAACAAATATTATTATGTTCAGGGAAAATGCCGCCGAATCGGAAAAAATAGGAGGGGAACTTGAAGAAAAAAACGAGGTTATCGACAGGATAAATGCGGAATATAACGATCTTGAAATGGAGATAGAGGATATTGCCTCGTATTCGGAGCATGTGGAGCTTAATCTCGCCGAGAAATTAAAAAATACGGAAGAACTCAGCGGTTTAATTCTTTTATTGAACGAGGAGATAAATGGGCTGAAAATAAAAATTTCGGAAAAAAATGCAGAAATAAAGCATATCACGGAGAAGAAAGAAAATCTCAAAGCCGATATATTAAAAAATGAGGATTTTAAGAGCAAGACCCAGAAAGAATTAAATAATCTGAAAGAAGACAAAAAGACATTGGAGACTGAAAAAGCCGAGACAGAGCGGGAACTCGGCAGGATAACGTCTGAAATAAACAAACTCCAGAAATCCGAAAAAAATAAAAAGAGCGAAAAAGATGAGCTGTATCTCGAATGTGAGAAAAATAATAAATATATTCAGTCGCTAACGCATATTCTCGAAGATCTGGAGGGTTATCCCGAAAGCGTCAAAAAAATCCTGCAAGGTAAGTTAAGGGGTATACACGGGACAATCGCGCAGCTTATCAGCGTCGATTCGGAATACACTTTGGCAATAGAGACCGCGCTGTCGCAAAACGTCCAGAATATCGTTGTGGAAGATGAAGAGGCTGCAAAAGAAGCGATTAATTATTTAAAAGAAAACAATTTCGGCAGGGCGACGTTCTATCCGGTATCTATAATAAAAGGCAGGTTTATCGAGCTTGATAAATTAGAAATGCTGAATAATAAAAACAATAAACAGGGCAAAACCGGATTGATTACTGGGTTTATAGATATTGCGAGCAATTTGGTTTCGTGCGACGTCAAATACGACGATATAGTCCAGTATCTTCTTGGCAGAACTATCGTCTGCGAAAATATAGACGACGCAATTAAAATAGCGAAAAGAACGTCCTACGCATACAGGATAGTCACTCTCGACGGTCAGGTTGTAAACGCGGGCGGTTCGTTTTCAGGCGGTTCGTCCAATGCGAAAAGAGGGTCGCTGTTATCGGGCAAAAGTGAAATCGAGAGTCTGAAGAAGAAAAACGCGCAGTATCAGGAGAAACAAAAGCAGCTGCAAAAAGAGATTGACGAAACAGTTAAGAGTTTAACTGAATTTTCGGCGCGGAGCGAAGTTTTAAAATCAAAATCGGGAGAGCAGACAAATAATTTGTATAAAATCGAATCTGAGATAAGTTTAAAGTCGAAATCTCTGAGTTTAAATTCGGAGCAATTCGAAGCTATTGAAAAAGAGATTGAAGAAAACGAGAAAAAACTAATTTTGTACGGCAAGAATGAACTTGAATTAAAATTGAATGACGCAGATAAATCGTTGGCTGAAAATTCCAAAAGATTAAATGCGGCTAAAGAAGAACACAAAAAACTGAGCGAAGAAAAAGAAATCGCCGTGATGAAAATAAATCAGAAAAAACTGTTTCTGGCGGGTATTTTAAACAATAAGAATATAGAGAACGAGCGTCTTGAAAATTTAAACAGAATCAGGGTAAATTTAAAAAATCAAAACGAGAAAATATTAAGTCAAAATGCGGAAAAGAAAAGTCATACGGAGAAAATTTACGCGAACATAAAATCTTTGGCACAAGAGATAATAAATCTTGAACAGACCGAAAAAAATCTTGACAAAGAACTTGCAAATTATGAGAACAACAGAAATACTCTTGACAAAGAAAGCGTCGATTCAAGAAATTTGCTCAAAGAAAAAACCGCCGAAAAAGAGATTGTATTCAGGGAATTGACAAGAATCGAGGCTCTGAAAAACGCAAAAGAAAGAGATGAAGATAATATTATAACTCAGCTTTATAATGAATATGAAATGACTTTTTCGGACGCGAAAGATTTTACATCTAATATAACTGAAGATATATCAAATATAAACGTAAACAGGGAACTGAACAAATTAAAAGAAGAAATCAAAAAACTCGGCAATGTGAACGTAAACGCGATAGAAGAATTCAGGGAACTGAACGAGCGGTATGTTTTTTTGAAAACGCAGTCCGGGGATTTGAATAATTCTCTCGACTCTCTGCAAAAAATAATAGACAATCTTGAAACGCAGATGAAAGCGGTTTTCGCTCAGTCTATGAAAAAAATAAACGAGAGTTTCAAAGAGACGTTTATTGAGCTTTTCGGCGGGGGAAATGCGGAGATTATATATTCCGATCCGCAGAATGTACTTGAAAGCGAACTTGAAATTGAAGTCCAGCCTCCCGGAAAAAACGTGAAGCATATCTCGCTTTTATCAGGCGGGGAGCAGGCGTTTGTCGCTATTGCGCTGTATTTTGCGTTGCTGAAAATAAATCCTGCGCCGTTTTGTATTCTGGACGAGATAGAAGCCGCGCTCGACGAAGTGAACGTTGACAGATTTGCGGCGTATCTGAAAAAATATTCGTCAAACACGCAGTTTATAATAATTTCGCATAGACGCGGCACAATGGAAGCGGCAAACAGATTGTATGGGATAACCATGCAGGACAGGGGTATATCGAAATATCTGATTCTGGATATAAACGAGATAGAAAGAAAGATAGGGGCATTGTCATAATATTATGGGATTATTTGATAAACTGAAACAGGGACTGAAAAAATCGAAAGACGCGGTTTTTAATCAGGTCAATACTATTTTCAAAGCGTTTGTGAGAGTGGACGAGGATTTATTAGACGAGCTTGAGGAGATATTGATAGCGTCCGACGTCGGGGTCAAGACGTCGGGGGATATAATAGGGCGTTTGCGCTATGAGATAAAAGAGCGTAAGTTATCCGACGGAAATGAAGTAAAAGAAGTTTTGAAATGGATTATAACAGATATAATAGGCGAAAACGAGGGGTTGAAGATCGACACAAAACCGTCGGTCGTTCTTGTAATCGGGATCAACGGGGCGGGGAAAACCACGTCAATCGGCAAAATCGCAAATATAATGCGCGGGGAGCAGAGAACCGTGACAATCGCCGCCGCAGACACGTTCAGAGCCGCCGCGATAGAACAGCTCGAAGTCTGGGCGGACAGAGCGGGAGTAGATATGATAAAACATCAGGAGGGAGCAGACCCTGCGGCTGTGGTGTTTGACGCGCTCCAGTCGGCGAAAAGCAAAAAAACCGACGTTGTTATAATAGATACGGCGGGCAGGTTGCACAACAAGAAGAATCTCATGGACGAGCTTGCGAAGATTTCGAGGGTTGTAAAACGCGAAGTCCCCGACGCGAGTATGGAAACATTGCTTGTTCTGGATGCGACGACTGGGCAGAACGCTGTAAATCAGGCGAGGGAATTCAAGAACGTCGCGAACATTACGGGGATTGTGCTGACAAAACTTGACAGTTCGTCAAAAGGCGGGGTCGTCATATCAGTGCGTCACGAGCTCGGCATACCGATAAAATTTATAGGCGTAGGCGAGAAGATAGACGATTTGGAAAATTTCGACGCGAAAGATTTCGCCGACGCGCTTTTTGATTAAATTAGCGGGAGCATATATGGAGTATAGAGGAAGGGCGCAATGTTTGGCTATTAGGGATAATAAAATTTTAATGGTAAAACATAAACATAGCGAAAACGAATGGAATCATTGTTTGCCGGGCGGCGGCATTGAAAAAGGAGAAACACCCGAACAGGCTGCCATAAGGGAATTGCAGGAAGAATGTCTTGTATCCGGTAAAATAATAAAAAAAATAAGCGAATACGTTGATTCGTTTGATTTCTGTATATATACATTTCAAGCCGATATTGGGGAGCAAATTCCTATGTTGGGAAAAGACCCGGAACTTCCGGAAAATAATCAAATACTAGCTGAAGTTCAATGGCTTTCGCTCAATGAAATATGCGAGCGTGACAGAGCATTTTTATGGGCGGCAGGCTTATTATGTATCGGTCAATTTGGCGAAGAATTATTGTCATGGAGTAATGATATAAGTTATCCCATTAAACGGTAAATAAGAATAGGAGCAATAAAATATTTAAATATATCATAACTTTAAAAAGTAAAAAAACAGCTGTATTATATAATTTGATTTTCTATATTATATTTGCAATTATCTTATTTATAATTTCAATTTTAAATATATATGATATATTTGTTGATTTTGCAATAATACTTATATGCTGTATATCTATTTTTAAATGCGGTTATCGCGTATATTTTTATCATCATAATTACAAAGATATTAAACAAATATATATGAAATCTGACTGGGTGAAAACCGAATATAGAAAATATCGGCAGACTGCCATAATAATCTGGATTTTTTTTATCGGTATTTGTTTAGTATTAAGATTCTGCTGTAAAATTTATAACGGTTTTTATGTCGCCGGAGTTTACTTTTTATTCGGATTGGACATATTGTTTTTTTCGCGTTATTGTTTATTTAATTTTTTATATAGTCTTCGGAAAATAAAAGAAATAAAAAATAAAAAATTGGCATGTTGTTATACCTGTCCGATACGCGGCTGGGATATGCCGATGATGACCTCGCCGTTATTATTACTTTTATCAGGCGAAAAATCGCCGATTTTATTTATTGTAATCTGCGCGGTTTTATTTAGTATTATTGTTATGATTTCTTGGGAGAGAGTTAAATTCAAGTTTATTCACAGAAACAAAAACTGTGAAAAGTGCGGGTGTAAATGCGGCGAAGAATATAATAATACGCGAATTTGTCTGCGTAATATAAATTTTATAAGAAACAAAAAGGATTAAATTTTTATGAAAAATATAAAAATAGTTTTCGCGTCGGGAAACGAACATAAGAAATCAGAAATGAAACTGCTTATAAACAAAAATCTAAATTCAGATGATTTAAAGATAGAAATTCTATCGTTGAAAGATATAGGATTTACAGACGAAATAATCGAGAATGGCAAAACGTTCGAAGAAAATGCGGAAATAAAAGCGCGCGCTGTATTTGATAAAACCGACATGATGTGTTTTGCCGACGATTCGGGATTATGCGTGGACTATTTAAACGGCGCGCCGGGAATATATTCGGCGAGATATTCCGGCGGTGACGATGAAGCAAACATAAACAAACTGCTTGACGAGTTGAAATCGTTGCCGAATGAAAAAAGAACGGCGCATTTTTACTGCGCGCTATATTGCGTCGTTTCAAAAGACGAAAGTTTCTGCGTCTCCGGGAAATGCGAAGGGATTATTCTGAGCAGCAAGAACGGCGCAAACGGGTTCGGGTACGACCCGGTTTTCTATTATCCTCCGATGTTTAAAACTTTTGCGCAGATGACGTCCGATGAAAAAAATAAATTCAGTCACAGGGCGATGGCGGCGGAACAATTTGCGAAAAAAGTCGTCGAATATATAAAATAAAACAGAAAGGCGAAAAAACTATGCTCACAAGCAAACAGAGGGCAAAATTAAAATCTATTGCGGCAAATATCGAATCCCTGTATCAAATGGGGAAAAACGAAATAGACGAAAACTATATAATTCAGTTAAGCGCTGCACTTGACGCAAAAGAAATAATAAAAATCAAAGTTCTCGAAACGGCGGCGTATACCCCAAAAGAAGCGGCTGAAATTCTGGCGGAAAAAACAGACAGCGAAGTCGTCCAGGTTATCGGCTCAAAAATTATATTATACAGAAAATCGAGAAAAAAAGACAAAATAGATATATCGAAAATCATAGAAAGTATAAAATAATTATTAAAAAATTAAAAAAATTGTCGTATTAAAAAAAATTACGGTGTGGTATAATGTTATTAAATCGTAAATGAGCTTCGCGCAGGCAGAAGTTCATTAAAGAAAGGCTGTTTTATATAATTTATATGAATAAAATCGGGGTTTTTGGCGGCACGTTTAATCCGATTCACAGAGGGCACGAACTTACGGCGGTTAATTTTTACGAAAAGCTTAAATTGTCAAAACTTATTATAATCCCCGCCAATAGCCCGCCGCATAAAATCGTTCAGGATAATATTTCGGCGGCTTGCAGACTCGAAATGTGTCGGATTGCTTTTGAAAAATATAAAAATTATAATATAGAGATTTCGGATATTGAAGTAAAAAAAGAGGGATTCAGCTACAGTTTTGACACGCTGAAAATCCTGAGAAAAATTTATCCTGAAACACAAAATCAAATATATTTTCTGATTGGTTCCGACATGTTTTTATATCTCGAACATTGGCATAAATATCAAGAACTGCTTGAGATGTGCACGTTTACCGTCGCTTTCAGAAATCATGACGACGCGTCGGAAGTATCGGAAGATTTAAAAATGCGCGACAGTTTAACCGGTCGGGGATACAAAATCGAGATGCTATATAATACCCCGTTTGAAATATCGTCTACGGAAATCAGGAAAAAGATAAAATCAGGGGATTTAAGCTATGAAAATTATGTCAGTCCCGAGGTTTTAGGTTATATAAAAGAGAGAAAAATTTATGTTCTGCAATAAAAATAAAATAAGCTGGGACGATTTTGACGGACTGCGAGGATGCGTAAAATCTTTTGTCAAAGAAAAAAGATATGTTCACGTTATCGGAGTTGAGGAAGAAGCGGGGAAACTCGCAGAGATTTTTGAGTGCGACGCAAATCTTGCGAAGAAATTAAAGTCCGCGGCAATTCTTCATGATATAACAAAAGAATTCGGCAGGGAAAATCAGCTTGAGGTCTGCGAAAAATACAAAATAAAGCTGTCAAAAAGCGATATGCGGGTGGAGAAAGAATGGCACGCCAAAACCGGAGCGTATATTGCTAAATATGAGTTCGGCGCAGACGATGTAATTTTTGATGCGATTTATTATCATACTTTGGGAAAAAGCAAAGGTTTTACTTTGTGCGACAAGATTATATATCTTGCGGATTATATCGAGCCAAACAGGGAATATCAGGATTGCATTGACGTGCGGGAGTTTTTTTATTCTAATCTGACAAAAATAGAAAATCCTCAAAGTTTTGAAGAAAAATATAAGGTCTTAGACGACACTGTTTTGTTTTCACTTGACAAGACAATAAAATCACTGATAGACGATAATTTGTATATTCATAAAAATACGGTAAAATGCAGGAATTCATTTATAGAATCAATGAATTTATAGAAAAAATATGGAGTAAATATGAATCGATCCAATGTTCCCAGATTAGGGAAAGGAAATAATAAAAATACCGGAAGTATTTCAGTGGGCAAAATTATTCTGCTTACAATTTTATCGCTGGTGTTTGCGTTTTTTTTGATAGTTTATCTTTTCTTGAATATTTATAAGCCGCCGATAGACCCCATGAATACCGCGCCTGCATTGGATTTTCCTGTCGTCCCAGATCCAAGCGGAATTATCAATCCCACAGACGTCACAAAATCCGGGAATGTAATCGATCCCAATTCAGGCAGGGTTGTGGGAGACAGCTATACATTTTTGATTGTAGGCTATTCTGGGGGAAATACCGATACTATGATGCTTGTTATGTTTGATGTGAAAGACAACAAAGTATCGGTGATGAGTATACCGAGAGATACTTACGTGACAATACCGAGTTTGAATGTGCCTCCGTCTGCAGATACAATAAATACGGCTGTAACTGTGGGTTCATGGTCGAATAAAATAAACGCGGGTTTTATGACCGGCTATAACGCGGGCATAAGAGCTACAAAAGACGAAGATAAAGCCACTAAGATTGGAATGAGATACCTTGGGCAGGTAATAACATACACTTTCGGAATCCCGGTAGACAGATACGTATTCATAGACACAGGCGGATTCAGGAAGCTGATCGACCAAATCGGCGGGATTGATTTCGATGTGCCGATGGATATGAATTATGACGACCCGGAGCAGAACCTGCACATACATCTGAAGCAGGGCTTACAGCATTTGAACGGCGACCAGGCAGAACAGCTCGTAAGATTCAGGGAAGGATATGCCAACGCCGACATAGGGCGAATCAGCACGCAGCAGAAATTCATGGCGGTGCTTATGAAAAAGCTGCTCAACTTTAACCTTACAAATATAAGCAGTTTATTTGATTTTGGCTCGCAGTATATGACGACGAATGTAAGCGTAACTGAGGCAGGGTGGTTTGCGTCAAAACTGCTCAATGTGCAGCTTGCGGATATGCGCGTTCACACATTGCCCGGCGAATGGTTCGGCGACCCTTTGAACTTCTACGCGCTTTACGGTAAGGAAACTATGGAGATAATAAATAAATATTATAATCCGTATAAACAGGATATACCGGAAGTAAATTCTCACTTTAACGGCGGAGTTTCCGTAAATTTTAAATATTATGATCCCAACAATATCGACATAGACGGCAATACGTTAGACAGTTTGCTGCAGTAAAAACGGCGAAATCAGAAAAAAATACAATAAGTACGAAAGGAAAATAATTTAAATGGATAATACAGAAAATATTAATAATGCTGATAATATAAAAAAAGAAGAGAATAAATATCTTGAAATCAATCCGGAACAGTTGGAAAGATCAAAAGATTTAGCTAAGAAAATAAGTATGATTCTTGACGACAAAAAGGCGAGGAGCATAAAAATAATC
>WQYZ01000052.1 GCA_009780985.1 Oscillospiraceae bacterium
ATTCTGTTGATACAACGCCGCAAACAATCAACGTTAATGCAGACGGCAAAACTTATAAAGTATCATTCAAAGATAATCCGACAGGGACACTCGTTATAAAAAAACTTGATTATAATTCAAAAGAACCCCTCGCAAATGCTGAGTTCAAAGTTACGACGAGTAGCGGTGATGTAGTCGGAAACAGCAATGGTATTTATAAAACCGACGCAACAGGCACGATAACAATTCCATATTTGGATAAAGACAGTTATGTAATTACAGAAATAAAATCCCCAGATAACTATATTTTAGAAAATCAATCGCAAACAATATCTATTGATTATGGAAAAACCTACACTTTGAGTTTTTACAATAAAAAAATGAGTGGTCTGCAGATAATCAAAATAAATAGCGTTACAAAACAGCCGTTAAAAGGTGCCGAATTTGCGGTGTATAAGAAAAATGGCGAACTTGTCGGAAGATATGTCACTGATGCGGACGGCGTTATAATAATTGATACGCTCCCGCCAAACTGGTATAAAATCGTCGAAACAAAAACGCTTGACGGATATATATTAGACGATGTCCCGAAAGATGTGGAAATCACAGACAATCAGTTTGTCAAAGTAGTTTTTGAGAATGCGCCCATGTCAACGTTGATAATACGCAAAGTTGAAGCAGATACATTGATTCCTTTGGAGGGTGCAGAGTTTAACGTCAAAATGGCAGACGGCACGAATATCGGAAATTATCGTTCAGACGCAGACGGCACTGTTACAGTTTCCGCATTAGTTCCGGGTGTTTATACCGTGACGGAAACAAAAGCACCTGCGAATTATTCACTCGGTGACAGTGTACAAACCGTTGAAATTGCGAAAGCAAGCACTGTTACAGTAGAATTTCAGAATCGTCCCTACGGCAGTTTAGTCATAAAAAAGATTGATGAAATTACACAAAAAGCCCTCGCAGGCGCGGATTTTGACGTTTATCATCAAGGTGGTAGCTTTGTCGGAAACTACACCACTGGCGTGGACGGCACAGTTAATATAGGCAGTCTCGAACCGGGATTTTATGTCGTCAGCGAGACACGCGCTCCTACAGGGTACAGCCTCGATAATACGGCAAAAACAATCGAGATTAAGGCAGTTGTACCGACAGTCGCGACTTTTTCGGATAAGCCTCTTTCTGGAATAGAGGTACTCAAAACCGACGCGGTTACACATAAATCATTAACCGGAGCTACATTTGAGGTCACCAAAGCCAACGGTGAAAAAGTCGGCACATATAAAACCGATAATGCAGGTAAAATCATCGTTTCAGACCTCACAGAGGGTGTGTACGTCATCTCCGAAACTATCGCGCCAGACGGTTACGAGCGAGACGAAAATCCTCAAACTGTCACGGTTATATCAGGCAAATTAACTTCTGTCGAGTTTGCCGACAAACCTTACTCTGGGATTGCAATTTTGAAAACGGACGAATTTTCGCATATTCCCTTAACTGGAGCTACATTTGAGGTCGCCAAAGCTGATGGCGAAAAAGTCGGGACGTATAAAACTGACAGCGCAGGTAAAATAATCGTTTCTGATTTATCAGAGGGCGTTTACGTCGTATCGGAAACAATCGCCCCGTATGGCTATGTAAAAAGCGAAATACCTCAGACAGTTACGGTGAAATCGGGCAAATTGACACAAGTAGAATTTACAGATCGACCTGTAAGTGGAATCGAAATAGTCAAACAAGATTATTTTACAAAAACAGTATTAAGCGGCGCAACATTTGTTGTTGAACGTTCCGATGGGTTAAAAGTCGGAGAATTTACAACAGATGTGACAGGTAAAACCATTGTTTCGGGATTGACTGATGGAACATACATAATATCTGAAACCGTCGCTCCATCCAATTATATGATGAGCGAATCTCCTAAAACTGTAGTGGTGACTTCAGGAAAACTCACGAGCGTAACATTTTTAGATAAGCCGCTTTCGGGGCTTGAAATTATCAAGCTCGATAAATATACACACCTTGCATTGAGCGATGCCACTTTCGAAATAAACCGCGCAAACGGTGAAGAAATCGCTACTGTAAAAACTGACACTTCAGGTAAGGCAATAGTCTCCGACCTTGATGAGGGATTCTATATAATCTCAGAAAAAATCGCACCCGACAATTATCAAATTGACAATATTCCGCAAACAGTTGAGGTAAAATCAGGCAAAATAACCGAAGTGCAATTTGAAGATAAGCCGCTTTCTATGTTGAAAATTCTTAAATTAAACAGCGAAACCCGCGAACCTATCGCAGGAGTAGAGTTCAACGTATCACGCATGAACGGCGAAAAAATCATGAATGAATTCGGAAATCTGACTTTTACAACAGATATTTCGGGTGCAATTTATATACCGCACTTGGCTGAAGGATATTATACCATAACAGAAATTCAAGCGGCAGCCGGGTATTTCATAGACAGCGAACCTAAGACAGTTTTAGTGGAAGCCGATAAAGATACGGTTTTGGAAGTCCTCAATGTGCCAATGGCTTCTTTATTAATCACAAAAACCGACGAAAACACGGGAAAGCCGCTCGCAGGGGTTGTGTATGATATAAAATATGCAAACGGTTCATTTGTCGTCGGTAATATTCAAGACAATAATCAGCCAAATTCTCCCAATAATTCGCCGAGTAAATCTACAAATGAAAACGGCGACGTTTCAGGGTCTTACACCACCGATGCGAACGGCAGAATCCAAATTAACGGCTTACAAGCTGGGGAGTATATGGTCGTCGAACGTAAAGCGTTAGATAATTATGAACTTGACACAAACGTATATAATATCACCGTATTACCAGGAAAACAAGCGACATTACAACTGACAAATAAACCGAAATCCGGAATACGCCTCACCAAAATAGACAGCATTTCCAAAAAGCCGATTTTTGGCGTGGAATTTATGCTGCTTGACCAAAACGGCAAGGTTGTAAATGTATATTATACCGACGACAACGGCGTTATAGATTTCCCCGATACTTTGGAGGCAGGCAGATATACAATCCGCGAAACCAGACCTGCTCCCGGATATTATGCCGATGATATGCCGCGTACCGTCGAATTTGTCGCGGGTCAAGTAACGCAAATCACATGGGAAAATACACCTGAGTTAGGGCAAATACAAATCACAAAGAAATCGGCTGACGACAACCAGCAAAATAGTTTGCCTGCAGGTACGCTGCTCGCTGGAGCAACATTCGAAGTGCGCGACTACAAATCAGGCGCACTCGTCGATACAATCACATCAGGCTTGGATGGCAGAGCAGTCTCAAAACCGCTCCCGCTTGGCAGATATACAATAACAGAAGTTAAAGCCCCGCAGTATTATATATTGTCCGATATGGAGCTTGACGTCGAAATCGAATTTGCGACACAAATTATAAAGCGTGAATTTAGAGATTACTCTGCAAATCTGGGCGTATATGTGAAAAAGGTCGGCAATGTCGAGGCAATGCCGAACGATACCATGCGTTACGATATAAAGGCGATTCAAAATACATCGGCAGTTTCATTAACGGACTTTTATTTCCGCGACGTTCTGCCAATAAATGCGGTAAGACTTACAAAACTCGTTACAGGTACATATTCACAGAGTTTGAAATACAAGATTATGATAACGACAAATCGCGGAGACACTCGCGTAATCGCGGACAATCTATCCACGACGAAAAATAACGTTATTGATTGTAGTAATGCCTCTCTCGGATTGAAATCCGACGAGTTCGTGACATCGTTTACATTTGTGTTCGGGACTGTACGAGCCGGATTTTCTACAGTGGAAACGCCGCAGATTTATGTCAAAGTATTGCCAAACTTACCGAATGGGTTTGAATTTGCGAATAAATGCGACGCAGGGGGTCGTTACGACGGCTCGTTCGTAATTTCAAATTCCACATGGCTGACAACCATTTTCAATCCGAGCCCGGTTAAAAAATCTCTCCCCAAAACGGGGTTTTGATAAAAAAACTTAAATATATCTCAAATTTTAGCATTAATCACATCATAAATATATCAGGGCAGGGTTCACAACTCTGCCCTGTATTGCTTTGTTCGGAATAAGTCAGGCAATCGCCATAATTTAACTGTTGGCTTTATATTCGTCGATTATTTGTTGGATAGCCGTATCTATTTTACCCGAATTTTTTTCGTAAATCGACGCTATGTTGATTTTGTTGGTTTGTATGGCGTTACAAAGCGCGTCGATAAATACGCCTGCGCCAGCCGGCTCATAATGTGCGGAACTGAAAATTATATCAAGCATTGCTCCGGATTCCTCGTCGCGCGTGTATTTTCTTTGCAGGCATATGTCGTAATATGCCGGTTTTATCAATTGTCTGCCGTAATATGCCATAGCGTCGAGAACTACAGAATTCTTCTCGATGTCGGAAACGGTTCTGGGAAGCATAAAAGTATATGAGTTCCAACCGTTTACCGTCGAGTAGTATCTATCCTGACTCGAATCCCATTTAGGTATTGGGAGTATGCCGAAGTCGTCTTCCATATCTCTGAGATAGAGATTTATATAACGCGGCAATCCCCAGTAAAACAACGCCCTGCCCTCGGGGAATACCCAAGTTTGCGGTATGTTTCCCGCATTCCACCCGCCTTCTTTTGAAGCGTCCCTGTGGATGCAGTATGTGTCATCAGATGCGTAGTGCATAAGCATCTTGTCTAAAATATTTGACATCTTTTCGTTATATCCGACAAATACAGGCAAATCGTTTTTATCTTTGTCCATGAATAACTGCCCGCTGCCGTTTACGAAGCTTATAAGATAATCAACCTGTGTTGCGAATCCATAGCGATCGTATCTGTTGCGTTTGCCGTTGTTGTCGAGATCTAAATAAACGCCCTTGACCATTTCGTTGAATTTATCCATTGTCCATTCATTGTTTTCTACGTAGCCATATGGACTGTCAAGCCCAAGATCTGCGAGCATCTTTTTGTTGAACATCAGCAGAGCTAATCCGTCGTAGTGCTTTATGAATATATCGCCCGCGATATAATAAGCCGCGCCGCCTATCGACGTGCTTTTCAAGATATTCTGGTCCCACCACGGAGCGTCTATAGAAAGTTTTGTCTGATATATATTTACCGCATAGCCGTTTTCAGCAAATGACTCCGCGTTATTAAGGAGCGGTGCCACCGCATCGTATTCGTCTATGCCGGATTGTATGGATTTGCTTATAAAGCTGCCGATCTGATCGTTGGCATGAACAGTTTCAAATTTCAAGTTAAACATTTCTTTTATAATCAGATTTCTTTTATAAATGGCGTCGTTGAGGACTTCGCCGTTCATTTCCTCAATGTCATAATCTTCAATATTGAGATTATCTGACGCCCACTGCTGACCGGTCAAAATTTTAAACGTCGCTCCTCCCAAGTCTATGGGATCATACGGAAACGGAATCTCAGTTTCTGTTGGGTTTTCCACGTTCGTTGTTCCATCGTTGGAATTGCCGTCTACTGAGACGGAGTTATCGGATGTAGGATTGTCTTCGTTTGAATTTGCAAGGTTCTTGCATGAGAAAATAATAAAAACCATAGAGAGCATCAAAAGTACGGTTAATAAAGTTTTTGCTGAAATTTTCAAAATAATCACCTCGTAAATTTTTATTTTTAGTTGCGAAATTTCTCAGTATATTATATAAAAATTTCCGTTTCCGCGCCGTAAATAAATCCAGCGCAGAAAACAATTCTTATCTAATGGCTTTATTATAACATAAAAAATCATAGAAAACAATAACGCTCGCAAGAAAAATGTAAATTTTTTCGCCGACAAATTTTCTATGTATAGCTAAAAAACAGTTGAAAATTTCGTTTGTTATTTATAAATTTTATTTACTCAAAGCTCCGATTTTTCGGAGATTTTTTATTTTTCGGAGGTAAAAATCATGTTTTTAGAAAATAATATGTCAGAAAATAATACTCAAATATTCGGCAGAGTTTCTAAACTCGCTATGTGCGACGAAAATCTGTCATGCACTGCAAAAACATTATATGCCGCTATAAGCAGTTACGCAGCAGATAAAAATACAGCCTATCCTACACGCAAAACTCTCGGCAAATCGTTAAATATTGGCAAAGACCGTCTAAATAGTGCAATGACAGAATTGACCGCGAACGGATATATAACAGTAGAACAATCCAAGCAGTCTTGCGGGAAGTTTTCGCACAACATTTATAATATTGTCGCGTGTCCCGAAAAATATAATGTTGTCCCAGATAACCCGCAAAGGACGGATTTATACAATAAAATCCAAGAGTTCGGTATACAAAATTACAGCTACGGAATTGTGTCGCAGTCTGTCATGACAGAACCGACACTCGACATTATATCAAAAGTGATTTATGCGTATATCGCCGCTTTCGCTGGGAATACAAACTCGGCGTTTCCGTCCGTTGAAATGATAATCCGCAACTTAAAAATATGTCAAAGTACATATCAGAAATATATAAAACAACTTGTTGCAACGAAATTTATAAAAATAATTCCGCACAAAAACGATAAAGGGCAGTTTGTCAAAAACGAATATATTTTATTAAATCACCCGAACTCGGACAAACCGTCCGCGATAGAACCGCAAGCGGCACAGCTGCCCTCTATGAACCCGCATACGGAAAACCCGCCAGCGGTCGAACCGCATACCGCCGACGATGCCCCTAATAAGAACAATATAAAGACTAACAGTTTTTTTAATACTAACAATTCAAAGAAGAACAAAATTAAGACTAACAGTGTTATCAATCAATCGGGGCTCGGCGCAAAAAATGTAATTCTCAGGGAAAAAAATATAACTGCAACTCCCGAAACAGTGCGCAATGAATTAGCGGAAAACCAAGGGATTCCCGCAGAATATGCGTTAGATAAGCTCAAAACGGAAATAGCTGTAAAATTTTTAAGCGAATCTGTACAGCCGAAAGTTTCTCCTGAAAATCGCAGTTTAATTTTATATTGCATCACAGCTATGCTCTCTAAAAACTATAAAAAATATGCGATGTTCCGAGAAAAACTGAACAAACGCATAATTGTTTCGGACGAGCAAGCTAAATTCGACAAGTGGATTTTGGAGTTTGAGGATTGTTATTTTGATTACATTTCCATTCCTCACCACCGGGAGAATATTCGCAACCTCGTCGCTCACACGATGGAGGCTGTTTGCAAATTCGTTTACGAGTACGATTTTGTGAAACAGTGGGAAAAGCCCGGAGAAAACGAGAGGAAGTCAAGTTTTGATATAGATGATGTTTGGGAAAAAGTTATAAACAAATCTATGCGATTTGATTATGAAACCTGCGAAATTGAAAAGGAAATCTACGAAAGCGAGGATGAAACGGCATGAAAAGATATACGATTTACGGCGAAGTTGACCTCGTGAAAGTGGCAATACAACGGCTGAGGGATTATGAAGAAATTGCCTTGCAAATGAATCCGAACGGGTATTATGTCGCATATTCAGGTGGTAAAGATTCTGATACAATCCGCATTTTATGCGAGCTTGCAGGGGTAAAACATGAGCTGTGGCATAATCATACGACGGTTGACGCGCCGGAAACGATTTACTATGTCCGCAGTATTCCGAAGATACACATAAGTTACCCGGAAACATCAATGTGGGATTTGATAATCAAAAAAGGTATGCCGCCGCTGAAACAAGCGCGGTATTGCTGTTCAGAACTTAAAGAAACCAACGGACATAATCGTTTTGTTGTAACAGGTGTGCGCTGGTCGGAAAGCACGAACCGTGCTAAACGAGGAACACTTGAAATTGTGACGAAACATAAAAAAGATAAAGTTATTTTTATGGACGATAATGTTGAAAACCGCCGACAGATTGAACATTGTCCAGTTAAGGGCAGATTAACTCTTAATCCGATTATAGAATGGAATGACGGCGATGTATGGGAGTTTTTAAATTATTACGGATATAAATCAAACCCATTATATAAATGCGGATTTAAGCGAATCGGTTGTATCGGCTACCCTATGGCAGGGTATAAGCATAGACTTTTCGAGTTTGAGCGATACCCGAAATATAAAGAATTGTACATACATGCATTTGACCAAATGATAAAACATTATGAGGAATCAGGCAAAAAATATACGAAATGGACGGACGGCGAAAGCGTTTTTGACTGGTGGACGAGCGGTAAGGCAGCAGAAATGAATATTGAAGAGCAGATTAACTTATGGAAGGATGATTTAATATAGAAAAATTGGATTAATTGAGAAAAGGAGTGATTCTACATATGACGAAAGAAGAATTATTCAGATGGGCAGCAGAGAAAGCACGGGATTTTCCCGTGCTTTCTAAACTAAAATCGGAAATTATAGATAATATAGAATTTTTAGTTATGCCCGGAAAACGCTGCGTTTTTAAAGGAATCTGCTTATGCTTTTGCGAAAATTCCGCAATTTTATTTTTAAGAAATAAGGGATTTACAGTCAGCATTATCGACAGTTATGATACTGCACGGGATCTATTATTTGAATGTGCGGAGTTCTTAAAAAAGTATGAACAGCAAAAATAAAATCAAAACGAAGATGTCGGCACAAGATTGCGATGAAACTCTTGTGCCGGCTGTTTTTTTATATTACAATATATCTATTTGAAAAAAATCGGAGGATTATTAAATGTCAGATATGACAAAATTCTATATAACGGAAGAGAAAATAAACGAGTACACAATTACCCTAAAAAACGACGAACGCGCAGATAACACCGTAGAAAAATACATCCGCGACATCAAGGCTTTCACAGATTTCCTGAACGGCAATGCTGTTGCGAAAGAGAAAGCAATCGAATGGAAAATCGCGCTCAAAGAGACACATACAGTGACAAGCATAAATTCTATGCTCGCCGCAATCAACGGCTTTTTCGCTCATTTTAGGCTTGATATAAAAATTAAGCCGTACAAGATTCAGAAGCAAACGTTTTTGCCAGACAAGAAAGATTTGTCGCAACAGGAATACGAACGGCTTCTGCGTGCGGCGATAAGCACAAAAAATGAGCGTCTGTTCTATGTCATTCAGACGCTATGCGCTCTCGGACTGCGCGTCAGCGAATTACAATTTGTCACGGTGGAATCAGTGAAACAGGGGCAGGCGGTTATCACGAACAAGGGCAAAACGAGGACAGTTTTTTTGCCGAGCGACTTGCGGACTGCGCTGTTGGAGTACGCTAAAAAACGGCAGATACGGACAGGGTGCATGTTCGTGACGCGGAACGGCGCGCCGCTACACCGTTCCGCCATATGGTCGCAGATGAAAAAACTCTGCGCCGTCGCAGGCGTCGATTCAACAAAAGTATTTCCGCACAATCTGCGAGGGTTGTACTCGCGGATATTTTACAGCAAAGAAAAAGACCTCGCGAAGCTTGCTGACACGCTTGGTCACAGCAACATCAATACGACGCGGATCTACATCATGGAAAGCAGTGCGAAATACCGACAGATTATCGAAAATCTCGGTTTAGCTACTCTCAGATATACATAATTTCTGTTATGTCCCTATCTTTAATAACAAATCGTCCGAAATTTTTGTTTCCGCATACAGTTTTTAGGTTTTATTCTATATTATTTAAAATATTTCGGAACAAATATGTTGAAAAATTACACAAAATATTTAGTATTGATAATTATAACACTAAAAAATAATAATGTCAACTATTTTTAAAAAACTTTTCGAAAATTTAAAAATATCTTAAGCAACACAAAGCCGACGAGCGAATGAACAGTCGTTCTTCACCTTCGGCTTTTTTGTCATACCATTTTTTATTTTTGCCATAATTATTTATTTGAGAACGATAAACCTCATAAATTTCTTCTATCTTCATTTTTTGAGATAGGGACATAACAGAAATTATGTATAAAAAAATAGAAGTAGAATATTCAGGTATGAAAAATAAAACGATTGTGAAAAAAGATTCAGGATTAGGAATTTACATCAACAGATAAACCTTTATTCATTTCACAGCCGTTTATATTTTTTGCAAACAATTAAATTTAAATTGTCTGGGCAGTAAATATGAATACAGAATCAGTAAAAAACATATAACCAAAAAATCAAAGATAAGGATTTACATGGAGGACAAAATATAATGTTTAATGACAAAACATTACTGATAACCGGTGGTACAGGGTCTTTCGGAAGCGCGGTGTTAAGGCGGTTTTTGAACACAGATATAGGCGAGATACGGATATTTTCGAGGGACGAGAAAAAACAGCACGATTTGCTCAGGCATTACAGAAACAGTAAAATTAAATGTTACATAGGCGATGTGCGCGACTTGTCAAGCATAAGCAACGCAATGAACGGAGTGGACTATGTTTTCCATGCTGCCGCTTTGAAACAGGTGCCAAGTTGCGAAATCTATCCGCTTGAAGCCGTGAAGACAAATGTAATAGGGACAGATAATGTGCTGACAGCAGCCGTGGAAGCGGGAGTGGAAAAAGTCATATGTCTGTCTACAGACAAGGCGGCATATCCTGTGAGCGCGATGGGAGCATCGAAAATGCTGATGGAAAGGATATTTACAGCAAAAGCGAGAGTTACTTCGCCGGATATAACTACAATATGTGGCACTCGGTTTGGTAACGTCATGGCATCGCGGGGATCGGTTATACCTGTATTTGTAGATTTAATCAAAGCAAATCGTCCATTGACAGTGACACACCCCTATATGACAAGGTTCATAATGGATGTAGAGGAAGCTGTTGATTTGGTTATATTTGCTTTTGAATTTGGAGAAAGCGGCGATATAATGGTGCAGAAAGCACCTGCATGCGATATTCAAACTCTTGCACAGGCGTTGTTTGAGCTTTTTGGAGTAGACACCGGGATTGAGATTATTGGCGTGCGTCACGGCGAAGCGATGTATGAAACGTTGCTGACGAAAGAAGAAGCAGCTTTGGCAGTTGATATGGGACATTTTTATAAAATTCCATTGGACGATAAAGAATTGAACTACGAGAAGTATGATGAACCAGTGGAAGATGAATCGGTAATACATGTGAATGAATTTAATTCAAATAATACTGAGCAGTTGAATTTGGAGCAAACGAAAGAGAAGCTGCTTTCTCTTGATTACATACAGAGAGAACTGAGAAACTGGGAAAATGCGGTTAAATACGGAATAACATATATCTACGGATAAATTATAAATCTATATAAAAATAGGAAGTTTATGATTACATTATACGAGCATAATCAAAAAGCATATGATGCGGCGGTTACGCTGATGTCTGAAACAGGCAGAGCGGCAGTTATACACCCAACAGGCACAGGCAAGTCGTTCATCGGTTTCAAGCTTGCAGAACAGCATCCGGACATGAATATCTGCTGGCTGTCGCCGAGCGAGTATATATATAAGACACAGTTTGAGAACCTGAAATTGGTCACAGGCGGCTATGCGCCTGATAATATATGTTTTATGACATACGCGAAACTGATGGTTACAGACGAAGGCGGAATAAACGAGATACAGCCGGACTATATCGTGCTTGACGAGTTTCACCGGTGCGGAGCGGCTGAATGGGGCAAGGGAGTTGAGCGGCTGCTCACCGCTTACCCTGATATTGCTGTGTTAGGTCTATCCGCTACGAATATACGCTATCTCGACAACCACAGGGATATGGCTGACGAACTGTTCGACGGCAATGTAGCATCAGAAATCACACTCGGCGAAGCGATAGTCAGAAACATACTGTTGCCGCCGGTTTATATAACATCGATATATTCATATCAGAAAGACCTTGAAAAATACCAGCGCAGGGTGAGAAAGGCGAAAAACGCCGCGGTGCGTAACAGTGCACAGAAATACCTTGACGCATTACGGCGAACGTTAAATAGAGCTGATGGTCTGGACGTCATATTCGGCAAACACATCAAAGATAAATCCGGTAAATTCATCGTATTCTGCGCAAACGCGGAGCATATGCGTGAAATGATAGACAAAGTACCCGAGTGGTTTCACATGGTGGACAGCAAGCCGCATATATATTCGATATATACAGACAATTACGAGTCTGAAAAAGAGTTTGAATCATTCAAAAAAGATAGTAGCGACAGATTGAAACTATTATTCTGTATAGATATGCTCAATGAGGGTGTACATGTCGAAGACATATCGGGAGTGATATTGTTGCGACCGACAGTTTCGCCTATTATATACAAACAGCAGATAGGGCGTGCGTTGTCAGCGAGCAAAGGCAGAGTGCCTGTGATATTCGACATAGTGAACAATTTTGAGAGCCTGTACAGTATAAGTTCTATCGAGGAAGAGATGCAGGAAGTGGTAAGTTATTACCGAAATACGGGCAAAGACGAGAGTATAATAAACGCGAATTTCCACGTTGTAGACGAGGTGCAGGATTGCAGACGACTATTTGACGAACTTCAGGACTGTCTGTCGGCTTCGTGGGAAATGATGTTCGCCGCCGCGAAAAGGTACCATGATGATTACGGCAATTTGTTTGTGCCGAAACGATATAAGACAGAAGAGGGTTTGTCATTAGGATCATGGATTGAAACGCAGCGCAGGGTAAAAAGCGGCTCTATCCCCGGCATAATGACTGGCGAGCGTGTTGAGAAACTCAACTCTATCGGCATGGTGTGGCAGAAACTTTCAGATTTCAACTTCGAGCGCAGTTATCAGTATGCTAAGACATATTATGAAGAACACGGAAATTTAGATATAGTAGTAGATTACGAAACAGCGGACGGATTTGCGTTAGGCGAGTGGATATGCAACATGCGTCAGCATTGTAAGGGAAATACGCATTATATACTCAGTGAAGAACGTATCCGCCAGCTTGACGAAATCGGCATGATATGGGATAAGCTGGATTATATATTCGAGAAGAATTACAGCGCAGCTAAAAAATATTATGAAATATACGGCAATCTTGATTTACCTTCGAACTACAAGACAGGAGACGGAATCAATATCGGTGCTTGGGTAAGAATCATACGAAAAAAGTACGAAAATTCGAAGTTAAGCAAATCGCAGATAAAGCGGCTCAATGAAATCGGTATGACATGGATAAACAGTTTCGATTCCGATTGGGAGCGCAATTACGCTGCCGCGAAAAAATACTACGAAAAGTATGGGAATCTCGACATACCTGTAGCATATATGAGTGAGGACAATCTACCTGTCGGTGCATGGATTCGACGTCACAGATCTATGACGGAAGAAAGCACACAGATAAAGCTGACAAAAGTACGGCGTGCGAAACTTGACGCAATCGGAATGATATGGCAGAGCAGAAATGCGGAAGAATCATGGGAAGCACGGTACAGGTTAGCAAAAGAGTATTACGAAAAGTACAGTAATCTGAATATACGCGCAGACTATGTGAGTGAAAACGGCATATGGCTTGGGAAATGGGTTAATACGCAGAAACAGATCAGACGCGGAAATGTCAAAGGTGAATCGCTTACCGCTGAGCAAGAAGCGAAACTCAATGCAATCGGAATAGATTGGCTTACAGTTCCGGAGCGTATATGGAATGAATATTACCATGCGGCTGAAGCATATTACAGGAGTAACGGTAATTTGAATGTAAAGAATGGTTATGTTGGCAAAAACGGCAAACGTCTTGACAACTGGCTGAGGTTACAAAAGAGACTGCGTAATAAATCTAAGCTTTCTGACGATCAGATTGAAAAATTAGAATTACTCGGAATGATATGGGATACCCCGGCGCAAAATGAAAACATTCGACGTATTCCGGATCGCGTTACACAGGAAGCGCAGTTTGCATGGAAATAAAGGCTAAGAACATATAACATGTAAGTCAGTGAAATTTATATTATTATAAAATCGAAAAAGGAAATATGACAGAATGGAAAAGAAAATATACCTTTCTTCTCCGTATTTATGCGGTAAGGAAATGGAATTTGTACAGCAGGCGATTTCTGACAACTGGATAGCCCCATTAGGACCGAGTGTTGACGGATTTGAGCGCGAAATGTGCGAATATACGGGGGCTCAATACGCAGTGGCAATGAGTTCAGGTACAGCGGCAGTGCATATGGCGTTGAGATATTTAGGCGTCGAGAAAGACGATACAGTATTTTGTTCTTCTCTGACTTTTGCGGCATCATGTAATCCTGTTATATATGAAGGCGGCACTCCGGTATTTATAGACAGCGAACCCTCGTCGTGGAACATGTCGCCGATTGCGCTTGAAAAGGCGTTTGAAAAATATCCGAATCCCAAAGCTGTAATAGTTGTTAATCTATACGGTCAATCAACCGATTTAGATAAAATAATGGAAATATGCAATAAGTACAACACTCCAATTATCGAAGATGCTGCAGAGAGTCTCGGTGCAACATACAGAGGCAGAATGAGCGGAACCATAGGCAGATTCGGTGTGTATTCATTCAACGGCAACAAGATTATCACGACGTCGGGCGGCGGTATGCTTATCTGCCCAGACGAAGAATCTAAGAATAAAGTGACAAAATGGATAACGCAGAGCAGAGACCCAGCAAGATATTACCAGCACAGCGAATTGGGGTTCAATTACCGGATGTCAAATATATGCGCCTGTTTCGGGCGAGGACAGCTTACGGCGATAGGAGACCGTATAAGGAAGAAACATAAGATTTATGATACATATAAAGAAGCGTTTGCAGATATTGACGAGATAGAAATGATGCCGATACGCGATTACGGCGTTCCAAACTGGTGGCTCTCATGTGTTACTATAAAAGAAAACAATAAGATAACTCCTACAGATATTATCATTTCATTAGAGAATGAAAACATAGAAAGCAGACCTATATGGAAGCCAATGCATTTGCAGCCATACTACGAAGGATATGACTATTTTACTCATAAAACCGATATTTCATCAGACATATTCACACGAGGGCTGTGTTTGCCCAGCGATGTGAGTATGAATGAAGAAGATATTAATAGAGTAATAAATATTGTTAGGAGGCATTTCATTTAGAATGTACATAAAATATTTCAAGCGAATATCCGACGTTGTTTTGTCGGCAATCGCGCTGGTAGTTCTTTCGCCTGTGTTTGCGGTAGTTGCAGTATTGGTGAAAGTAAAGCTCGGAAGTCCTGTTATATTCAGACAGAAAAGACCGGGCAAGGATGAAAAAATATTTACTATGTACAAGTTCCGCACCATGACGAATCAAAGAGACGAAAACGGCGAGTTATTGTCGGACGAAGCGAGATTAACTAAGTTCGGAAAATTTTTGAGAAGCGTAAGCATCGACGAATTACCAGAGCTATGGAATATAATAAAAGGCGATATGAGTATAATCGGACCAAGACCGTTGCTTGTAGAGTATCTTCCGTTATATAATGAAACGCAGAAACATAGGCATGATGTGAAACCGGGACTTACAGGATTAGCACAGATAAACGGCAGGAATGCCGTTGAGTGGGACGATAGATTCAAATACGATATAGAATACATACAAAATATGTCACTGAAACAAGATATAAAGATAATATGGCTGACAGTGAAAATAGTGGTAAAAAAGACAGGCATATCGTCTGTACATAGCGCGACAATGGAGAAGTTCAGAGAAGCTAAAACAGAAACAATTATCCTTATAAACAGTAATAATAATAATATAAGTGACAATATGATTCCAAAGAGTAATTTGAAAGACGAATTAGTAAGTGTAGATATAACGGAATATTCTAATGTCTCATAATGTGATAATCATAGGAGCAGGCGGTCATGCAAAAGTGATAGCCGATATTGTACTAAAAAATAACGATACATTGATGGGATTTTTAGATGATAATAAGCCGAAAAACGAGATTATATTAGGATATCCGGTGTTAGGTAAGTTAGACGATATAGTTTTTTTCGACGACAAGGCGGTATTTATTATCGGTATTGGTAATAACGCCGTCAGAAAATCATTATCCGAAAAATATAATGTGACATGGCATACTGCGATTCATCCGTCTGCGAGTATTGGAATTGATGTAACAATCGGAGACGGCACTGTAATAATGGCAAACGCAGTGATTAATCCATCGGCTAAAATCGGCAGGCACTGTATCATAAACACAGGAGCCATAGTAGAGCATGACAATGTAATCTCCGATTACGTCCATATTTCGCCGAATGCATCGTTAGGCGGCACAGTTAAAGTCGGTGAATGTACGCATATCGGGATCGGGGCAAGCGTGAAGAACAATATAACTATCACAAATGATTGCGTAATCGGCGCGGCTGCAGTGGTAGTAAAAGATGTAGTTTCTAAAGGAGTTTATGTAGGAGTACCGGCAAGGAGAATTAAATAGAGTGAAAATCCTTATATTAACGAATTTCGGAATGGGTTTATATAAATTTAGAAAAGAACTCATTGAAAAGTTAATTAACTTGAATTACGGCGTATATATTTCATTGCCATATGATGACTATGTTCCTCGATTGCAAGAATTAGATTGCGAGTGTATTGAAACAAATTTCAACAGGCAAGGTATGAATCCAATATCAGATATTAAACTGCTTATAAACTATATTAAGATTATAAAAAAAATAAAACCAGACGTAGTTCTTACATATACAATAAAGCCTAATATTTATGGTGGAATGGCGTGTAGATTGCTTAATATCCCATATATAGCCAATATAACCGGGCTTGGAACAGCAGTAGAAAACACTGGCATGCTTCAAAAATTAACAATATTATTGTATAAAATTGCTTTAAAAAAAGTTAGTTGCGTATTTTTTCAAAATGCTGAAAATATGCAATTCTTTGTTGAAAATAAAATTGCAATTAAAAATACGCGTAGATTAATTCCAGGTTCAGGCGTAAATTTGAATTTTCATGTATTTGAAAATTATCCGACTGATACACATAAAATTACATTTATATTTATTGGTAGGTTAATGAAGAACAAAGGTATTAACGAGTTATTAGAAGCGGCGGAAAAAGTAAAACAATTATATCCGAATATAAAATTTAATATAATCGGCAATTTTGATGAAGATTATTCTGCGAAAATAAAAGACTATTCGGATAGAGGAATTATAAATTATCTCGGTTATCAGGATAATGTTCATATGTTTATAAAAGATAGTCATGCTATAATTCTCCCATCATATCACGAAGGAACAGCTAATGTATTATTAGAAGCGGCTTCTACTGGACGACCAGTTTTGGCCTCCAATGTTGCAGGGTGCAAAGAAACTTTTGACGAAAGTATAAGCGGTTTTGGATTTGAAGTAAAAAACGTAGAGAGTTTGTTTAATACTATAATAAAATTTATAGAAACACCTTATGAACAAAAACGGTTGATGGGCGTTGCCGGGCGGAAGAAGATGGAGAACGAATATAACAGGGATATTGTTATTAGTGCATATTTGGAAGAAATAGAGAGGATAACTAAAAGTGATTAATTTATATGAAGAAATTGTCGCGAAAAAAGAAAAAATTTCAGTTATAGGGCTTGGATATGTAGGATTGCCGATAGCTGTTGCGTTTGCCAAGAAAGTAGATGTCGTGGGTTTTGACGTTAATCGCGAGAAAATTGAATTATACAAAAGCAGCACAGATATAACAAAAGAAGTCGGAGACGAAGCATTGAAAAATACAACTGTTTCATTTACGTCCGACGAAACAAAAATCAAAGAAGCGAAATTTCATATTGTCGCCGTACCAACACCGATAAACTCAGATAAAACACCTGATCTAACACCGGTTATTAAGGCAAGCGAAACTGTCGGCAGAAATCTTGTCAAGGGCTCAATTATAGTATATGAGTCAACCGTATATCCCGGAGTGACAGAAGAAATTTGCGTGCCGATACTTGAAAGCAAATCCGGATTAAAATGCGGAATAGATTTCAAAGTCGGCTATTCGCCTGAACGAATTAACCCGGGCGATAAATTACATAAACTTGATACAATAACTAAAGTCGTGTCAGGCATGGACGAAGAAACGGCGGATGTTGTGGCGAAAATTTATGAGTTGGTAGTAAGTGCCGGCGTATACAAGGCAGGATCAATTAAAATAGCGGAAGCCGCCAAAGTCATTGAAAATTCACAGCGAGATATAAATATAGCGTTCATGAATGAGCTATCAATTATATTCAATAAATTAGGCATTGATACAAAAGCTGTTCTCGAAGCCGCCAACACAAAATGGAATTTTTTGGATTTCAAGCCGGGATTAGTCGGTGGGCACTGTATCGGAGTAGACCCATATTATTTGACATATAAAGCCGAACAGATAGGTTATCATTCGCAGGTTATTTTATCAGGCAGACGTATAAACGACGATATGGGGAAGTATATAGCGGAAAATTTGATTAAGCAGTTAATTAAAGCTGATATTTCCGTAAAAAACGCAAAAGTTGCCATATTAGGTTTCACATTCAAGGAAAATTGTCCTGATACGCGAAACACGAGAGTCATTGATATCGTGAATGAATTAAAAGAGTACGGCATAACGCCAATAGTTGCAGACCCTATTGCTGACGCGAATGAGACTGAACTTGAATATGAGATTACTCTCAGTTCGATGGATAAAGTTTCGGAGATAGACGCGGTTATTGTAGCAGTCGGACATAAAGAATTTTTGAATTATTCTGTAGAAGATATTAACAAGTTATATAAAATCAGCGCAAGTAATAAAAAAGTTTTATTCGATATTAAAGGTATATATAATAAATCCGAATACGAATCGGTAGGATATTTATATTGGAGATTGTAAACAGGAGCATTAAAACAATGAACTATAAAGATATAAAGTTTAGTGAAAATTCCGTTTTCCTCGTGACCGGCGGAGCGGGATTCATCGGCTCAAATCTGTGCGAAGCCATAATCAATATGGGTTACAGAGTACGGTGTCTTGATAATCTTTCTACGGGGAAACGCGAAAATGTTGCAAATTTGCTTAATAATGCAATGTTTGAGTTTATAGAGGGCGATATACGGAATTATGATACCTGTTTCAGTGTTTGTCAAAATGTAGATTTTGTTTTACATCAGGCGGCATGGGGAAGCGTGCCGAGAAGCATAGAAATGCCGCTATTATATGAAGAAATCAACATCCGAGGCACACTCAATATGATGGAAGCAGCAAGGCAGCAAAAAGTCAAAAAATTCATTTATGCTTCAAGTTCATCAGTTTATGGAGACCATCCCTCATTACCTAAAAAAGAAGGTGAGGAAGGGAATATTTTGTCTCCATATGCGTTGACCAAAAGAACTAATGAAGAATACGCAAAACTTTATTCTAAATTGTATAGATTAGATACTTATGGTTTGCGATATTTTAATGTTTTCGGTAAACATCAAGATCCAGACGGACAGTATGCCGCAGTAATACCGAAATTTATAAAACAGTTGTTAAATAACGAACAGCCGACAATAAACGGCGACGGAAAGCAGAGTAGAGATTTTACATATATAGAAAATGTAATCGAAGCTAATTTGAAAGCGTGTATTGCGTCAAGTGAATCTGCGGGGCAGATATTCAACATAGCGTATGGCGGCAGGGAGTATTTAATTGACATATATTATAATTTGTGCGAATCGCTGGGAAAAAATATAGAACCAAAATTTGCTACTGAAAGAGCAGGCGACATAAAACACAGTAACGCCGATATTTCCAAAGCGCGGGAATTGCTTGGGTATGACCCGCAATATAGTTTTGCCGACGGAATAAAAAATGCTGTTGAGTGGTACAGGGAGAATTTATGAATGATGTTCCAATAAGAATATTACAGGTTTTCGGTATACTCAATAGAGGCGGAGCGGAAACGTTTATTATGAATGTATATCGCAATATTAACCGTTCAAAAATACAGTTTGATTTTATTGTTCATAGTGAAGAAAAAGGTGCTTATGAAGATGAGATTGAGAAATTAGGCGGGAAAATTTATAGAGTTCCAACATATAAAGGAAAAAATCATTTTAAATACAAAAAAGCGTGGTGCAATTTTTTCAAAACTAATCTTACTTATAGGATTATACATGGACATATGAGAAGTACAGCTTCTATATATTTGAAAATAGCTAAACAGTTCGGATTGAAGACAATTATTCATTCTCATAGTACATCATCTGGCAAAGGCTTAAATTCTATTGTCAAAAATATAATGCAGTATAATATAAGATATATAGCGGATTATCTATTTGCCTGTTCAAAAGTCGCTGGATTATGGTTATACGGCAATAAATTTTGTAAACATTCTAATTTTTATATAATAAATAATGCCATAGATACGGAAAAATTTATATATAATGAAGAAATAAGAGAGCAAAAAAGAAAAGAATTAAATATAGAGAATAAATTTGTCGTTGGTAATGTGAGTAGATTTGCGCCGCCAAAGAATCATATGTTTCTACTTGATATTTTTTCAGAAATAAGTAAGGAAAACTCAAATACCGCATTAATGCTTGTGGGAGATGGAGAATTACGAGGAGAAATAGAAAATAGAATTGAAATATTAGGGTTAAAAGATAACATTATATTAACGGGGTTACGGTCAGATGTAAACGATTTGTTGCAAACAATGGATATTTTTTTATTTCCGTCTTTATGGGAAGGGTTTCCGGTTACATTGGTTGAAGCTCAAACAAGCGGGTTACATTGCGTTGTTTCTGACAGTATAACAGAGGAAGGAAAAATCACAAATCTGGCAGAATATGTATCGTTAAAGAAGTCTACGTCATACTGGGCAGAACAAATATTGCATTATACAAATGGATATGAGCGTAAAAATATGCAAGAAGAAATAATAAAAGCTGGATTTGATATAAAAAAAACTGCTTACTGGTTGCAAAAATTTTATTTAGGGGTATAGAAAAATGAGCGAAATTATACGAGTATTACATGTAATTGGAAGTATGAATGTAGGCGGAGCGGAAACGTTTATTATGAATGTATATAGGAATATAGACAGAGAAAAAGTTCAGTTTGATTTTTTGCTTAATGTTCCAAACAAAACTGCTTACGAAGACGAAATTACTTCGTTAGGTGGGAAAATATATAGAATACCGAGAAGATTTCCCAATTATTTAAAACATCTTAAAGCTCTTGACTATTTTTTCAAAAAAAACACTCAGTATAATATTGTTCATCAACATACTGGCAGCAATGTTGCAATTTCAACTATTATTAGCGCAAAAAAACATAATATAAATAAAATAATTTACCATAGCCATAACAGTGAATCTTCAAGAAAGGATATACTTAGTTATGCCTTTGAGTTTATTTATAAATCACAAGTGAAAAAATATGCTAATTATTATTTTGCCTGTTCATATTTAGCGGCAGAACATTTATTTGGGAAATATATAGATAAAAAAGAGATTAAAATAATAAATAATGCAATAGATACAGAAAAGTTCATATTTAATAAAAATATTAGAGAACTAAAGAGAAAAGAATTGCAGATAGATAGTAAATTTGTAATCGGACATACAGGTAGATTCGCAACGCAAAAAAATCACACATTCATACTTGATATATTTGCGAAAGTGTGTAAGCATAAATCAGACGCTGTATTGTTACTTATTGGAGACGGCAGTTTACGCGGAGAAGTAGAAAATAAGATTGAGAGATTAGGGTTAAAAGATAAAGTTATATTAACAGGTGTACGTTCGGATGTAAATGAGCTATTGCAAGCAATGGATATTTTTTTGTTTCCTTCATTGTGGGAAGGATTTGGAATAGTATTGATAGAAGCACAGGCAAGTGGATTGCATTCTATAGCAAGTGCTGATGTAGTTCCGGAATCTGCAAAAGTGACAGATTTATTGGAATATATTCCTTTAGAAGAATCTCCTGTTTATTGGGCGAAAAAAGTGTTGCAATACGAAAATGGGTATGAACGCAAAAATATGCAAGAAAAAATAATAAAAGCAGGATTTGATATAAAAGAAACCACTAAATGGCTACAGGAGTTTTATTGTGGAAAATAATATTACCATTGTAGATACAAAAAAAAATAATAATATAATTCATAGTTATGCTTTTATAACTGCTATAATAATGTGCATTAATTCTTATGTAGTTTTTGCCACTGGAACAGTGTATATTATAATAAAGATATTACTTGCAATTTGCTTATTTATTTCTTTTCTTGCAAAAAATAAAATTGAGTATATAAAATTTAAACCATTTCATTTTGCGTTATTATGTTATTTATTTTACACCATAAGTATTGCGATTGCTGATATATGGATAGGTTATTTTATAACAATATTTGTTTTTATTATCATTTTTCTCATTATTACTTCAATTAATTTTAACAAAGAAGAAATAATTTTTATAATAAATTTTCTTCATATAGTATGTATCGTTTTTTCTTTTATTATAATAATTTCAAATCCGTTAATTGGTACGCGATTAAATAGAACAGCTATAAATTTTTTGACAAATACTGCTAATGCAAACATGATTTCTTATTTTGTCTCAATTGGGGCTGTAATAAGCTGGATAAAACTTCTTAATAAAACTAATCTTCTAAGGGATGTTTTTTCTCTTATTATATTTCTATATGTATTACTTTTAGTAGCTTCTAGAGGAGGATTCTTATGTTTCTTAGTTGGTTCAATTTGTATTTTCTTGACGCGGTGGAAATTAAATAAATTAAAATTTGTGATTATTTGCTTGGCAATTTTTATAATAAGTTTAATTATAATATCTAATGTTAATATTATAATTAAATATGTACCAATGGCTAGACGCATATTGATATTTGATACATATTCAGATTCAAATGGAAGAATGGATATATGGAATAATGTTTTTTCTAATATGACTAGGACAGAATTAATATTTGGAAGTGGACATGTACGCATATCAGATATTACTACAACCGGTCTCGGTGCGCATAACTGGTATATAAATATTTTATTTTCATTTGGTATAATAGGTCTAATATTTTTTGTATTCTTTGTAATTATAGTAGGATTTAATTTTTCAATTTATTCAAGTTGGTTTAGTATGGCTTTTCTTTCAATAAATATAATTAATTCTATGGTAGAAGAATCTGAATATATATTTTGGCCGACATTAATATTGGCTGTAATAATTGGTAAATGTTCAAAGAAAAATGATGAAATACTACCGTATATATAATGTGAGAATATCCCAGTAAAAAAGCCGAACGTTTTGACAAAATTTAATAAACATAATTTAAGAAAGGGATCATTATGTAATCAAAACTGAAAAAATGTTTGAATGGATAACCATTGATGATGGGTCAAAAGATAATACCTAAAAAATAAATCGTAACGAAATGGATAAATGATAATTTA
>WQYZ01000053.1 GCA_009780985.1 Oscillospiraceae bacterium
ATAATAATAGGCATTTGTTGTGAATATTTTGGTAATGTCTCGGCAATAATCCGTTCTTTATTTTACAAACATAGTGCCGATTCCCTCGTCGGACAACATTTCTATCAGAATAGAGTGCTGAATTCTGCCATCGATTATATGCGTCCTGTTCACCCCGCCGTTTACAGCCGCCGCGCAGCAGTCCACTTTCGGGAACATTCCCCCGGTTATCACGCCCCGCTTCTTCAAATCGTCAACTTCGGAAACTTTTACTACCGGTATAAGCGTGTCTTCGTCTTTTACGTCGGTCATAAGGCCTTTGATGTCCGTTAAAAGTATCAGCTTTTCCGCTTTTAATTTTACCGCTATTTCCGCCGCCGCAGTGTCCGCGTTTATATTATACGTCTTAGCCTGTTTAAATAAATCTATGCTGTCAATCTGGCTGATTTCCCTGTCAAAATCAACCCGCTGGGCGATTGTTGCGATTACGGGGATATAGCCTTTTTCCAGTACGTCAACAACAGGCTGTATGTTTATATCGGTGATTTCGCCGACATACCCGTAATCCTCGCCGTTTTCAATAAGTTTTTTCGCTTTTATCAGACCGCCGTCAATTCCCGAAAGTCCGATTGCTTTTCCGCCCTGAAGACCGATTAAATTGACCAAATCTTTATTTGTTTTGCCCGCAAAAACCATTTGGACTATATCTATCGAAGTCTCGTCGGTATATCGCAGTCCGTTGATAAATTTTGTTTCTATATTCAGTCTGTTGAACATATCCGTAATTTCCGCTCCGGCGCCGTGGACGAGAACGACGTTTATTCCGACAAGCGACAGCAGTATTAAATCCGAAATTACTGCTTCTTTCAGTTTTTCGTTTATCATGGCGTTGCCGCCGTATTTTACGACCACTGTTTTTTTATGGTATTTCTGTATATAAGGCAAAGCCTGAACCAGCACTTTCGCCTTATCCAAATTTGATATAATCATATATTACTAACTCCTGTAATCACCGTTTATTCTTACGTATTCATAACTCAAATCGCAGCCCCACGCCGTCGCAAATTCTTTGCCTGTTTTCATGTCGATTATAATCTCTATTATTTCTTGCGAAAGTATTTCTTTCGCTTTGACTTCGTCAAATTCTATGCTGTCGCCGTTTTTGTATAACTGTATTTCCCCAGCCGATGATTTAAATATAACGTCTATTTTTTTAGGGTCGAAATCGACCCCCGAATAACCGAGAGAGCATAAGATCCTGCCTCCGTTCGCGTCCGCCCCGAACATCATTGTTTTGACAAGCGACGATTTTATCACGGATCTTGCGAGTTTCCTTGCATCTTGTCTTGAATTTGCATTTAAAACTCTGCACTCCAATAATTTTGTCGCTCCCTCTCCGTCAAACGCGATAGCCCTTGACACTTTCTCGCAGATTATATAAAGCGCGTTTTTGAATTTTGTATAATCTCCGTCTTTCTCCGTGACTTTTTTATTTCCGCAAAGTCCCGAAGCCATAATACTCACCATATCGTTAGTGCTTGTGTCACCGTCAACGCTGACCATATTAAACGTATCCTGTATGACTTCATACAATGCCAATTGCAATATGTCAGAACAAATATCAACGTCTGTTGTGACAAAACACAGCATAGTCGCCATATTCGGCTCAATCATACCCGAACCTTTCGCGATAAGTCCTATTCTCGCCGGTTTGCCGTCCAACTCAAATTCTATTGCGTACTCTTTTTTGCGGGTATCCGTAGTCATAATTGCAACCGCCGTATCCTCCCCTGCTTGTTTAGTGTCCGACAAGGCGTCTTTGAGCGCGGGAAGCGCATTTTTGATGGGCTCAATCGGCAAAACCGCACCTATAACTCCGGTTGACGCGACAATAACATCATTCTCATCAATACCCAATACATCAGCCGTCAGTTTGCACATTGCGTCGGCTTTTTCTATCCCGTCAGGATTGCATGTGTTTGCAATTCCGCTGTTGCAAACGACGGCTTTTGCCTTGCCATTTTTAAGATGATCCCGTGTGACTGTTATGGGCGCGCCGAAAACTTTATTCGTAGTGTAAACCGCCGCCGCCGCGCATTCCCTGCCGTTTTTTGAAAAAATCATAGCCAAATCTTTTTTATCTTTATTTTTGCGCAGACCGCAGTGTATTCCGGCGGCGAGAAATCCCTGCGGTGCGACTACCCCGCCGTCTATGAATTTTATGTTCGATTCCACTTGTGTTACTCCTTTATTGTTCTATAAATTTAATATAATTTTACCAGGTTACTGTTTTTTCCCACCACCGAGATGTTCTACAAGATTTAGCGTGATTTATTAAGTATTCATCTGCGTTAATTTCTTCAAGAAAAGAAATCTGATATTCTAAACACGCATATTCTGCTTTTTCTCCACACCAGATATCTTGCGGTACCCATCCATGATTCGCAAGATAATCGTGATATAATTTTGAATGATATGAATCATGAACAACCGCACTGGCGTACCATTCTGTTTGCGATGAATATGTAGGCTCGCCGACATAGAATGTAGGCGGATTCTCATACGCCGCCATTCCGCTTCTCTCGCCTTGTTTGATTTTGCCGACATATTTTGAAACAACATCATATTTATCCGGCGACCTTTCAATAACGACTAATGTTGCTTCGGTATATGCGATAAATAAAGAATCTCCCTCGATTAATGGTTTCATAAAATTTCCCCTTTATAATACAAATGTTCAAGCGTCAAAACTTTTTGCAGACCGAATGACTCAATAAGTTTTATTGACGGTATGTTTGTATTTAACACCTGATAACGGAATTTTTTGCTCATTTTAACGATATAATTCAAAGCCGCACCGGCAACGAGTTTCCCATATCCTTTACATCTTTCATCGGGTATAGTATGCAATGCCGCTATTTCCCATATATCTCCGAATGACGGAAAAATAAAACACGTGCTTAACGGGACATTATCGAAATAAACAGAAAATGAAACGGCTCCGTTATTAAAATATTTTTCGATACTTTTTCTGTCATACCCGTTTTCAAGCCATAACGGAACTAACGATTCATCTATTTCTAAGGCGGTTATTACATTTGTACAATCAATATTTATAGGTTTGTCTGCAAAATATGAAAAATACGACCTTTTGAAAGTTAAATTGAGCCGTTCCATAACAATTTCTTTTTCATTTGGTTTGCTTATTTTAAAAACAAGACGGCAATTAACAGGCAATTCGCGGACAATATTTCTTAAAAGCTCGTCATTTGACGCGGCAACATAAACAATATATTCAGCGGAAGGATATGAGGCAATATCAAAAACTGACAATTTAGTCGGGATAAGCATTGACATTGCCCAATCATTTTGTTTTTCAGTCAGGTTGTATATAATTTTATCTCCATATTCCTCAATCATTTTAAAATGACTGAAATATGATATTTCATCGGTTAATAGAAATTTTATTATTTTTTCTTTCATAAACTTATATCAACCCGATTGTCTCGTCCAAACCAAGCATAATATTCATGTTCTGTATCGCCGCGCCGGACGCGCCTTTGCCAAGATTGTCAAGTCTTGCGGCGACAAGAACCTGTTTGTCGTCTCCAAAAATCAAAATTTCGATATTGTTTGTATTATTGCAGCTTTCCGCGTTCATAAAACCCCACTCTAACTCGTCCTGTACATTCATCGGCATTACTTTCACGAAGCGCTGTCCCTGATAATAATTTTTATAAAATGAATTTATTTCCGCCGCTGGCAATTTTATATTCGGCAGCGGGACCGCAACAGTCATGCCTTTATAATAATTACCGATAATCGGCGTAAAGAGCGGCGGATTTGATAGTCCGCTGTGTTTCTGCATTTCCGGCAGATGTTTGTGATGTAACCCCAGCGAGTAAAAACACGGGCTGTTTAACTTTTCTTTATTTTTGTCCGATTCATATCTTTTAATCAACGCCTCGCCGCCGCCGCTGTAACCGGTCACGGCATGACATGTCGCCGGATAATCCTCCGGAACAATCCCCTCTTTTACAAGCGGATACATCAGCATAATAAATCCCGTCGCAAAACACCCCGGATTAGCCAATCTTTTCGCATCCGCGATATTTTTTCTGTGTTCTGGGCTCAATTCCGGGATTCCGTAAATCCAGCCGTCGGCGACTCTGTGCGCCGTACTTGCGTCTATTACGCGTGTGGACGGATTTTCAATTAACGATACCGATTCTTTTGCTGCGGCGTCGGGAAGACAGAGAAAAACAATATCCGCCTGATTTATATATTTTCTGCGCTCGTTGACATCCCACAATACTGATAATTCTTTTGAATTTATCCTCAATATTTCGACGTCGTCCCTGTTTCTTAAGCGTTCGTTTATCTCCAATCCTGTAGTTCCCTCTTGTCCGTCAACAAATATTTTAAATTTTTTCACTTTCTTCAACCTTCCTCTGATTCTGTTTATTTATAATTTTATATATTGCCATGATTATTGCATATCCGATTAAAAATCCTACGGTATTCAGCAGAATATCGTCAACGTCAAATACGCCCCTGCGCGATATAAGCTGCGCTGTTTCACTCGTTAAAAGCCCGGTTTCAAATACTGCCAACGGCTTCGCGAATCTGAAATCAAACAATATTGTCAATAAATTCCCGAACGGAACAAACACACCTATATTGCCAAAAACATTTACTGCGAAATGCCAAGATTCAACGCCCGCAAAAGCAGGAAAACGGGTATAAAACATATAATGTTCAAAAGCCTCGCGAATTGACTTAAACGGCACTAAATTATAGAGATGTTGAGCGTATGTAATCCGCCCGAAACCGAAGAACATAAAATAAATCATTATCGCGGTATATACAATTATTGCAGTCAAAACAAGCGGCTTTAATCTTTTAAGTTTCATATTTCCTCATGTTCAATTATTTTTCAGAAACTCCTCTAAATTTTTTATCTGCCTGTCGATAGATTCCGCCGACGGTCCGCCGTAAACTTTTCGTTCGTTTACGCAGTATTCCAAATCTATATATTTATAAACGTCGTTTTCAAACTTGTTGCAGATTTTTTTATATTCGTCAAGCGGCAAATCTTCGAGTGTCAGATTCTTTTCAATGCACATCGCGACAAGCTGCCCCGTGATTTTATAAGCATCTCGGAACGGCAAACCTTTTTTGACAAGATAATCCGCGCAGTCCGTTGCATTTAAAAAACCTTTAGACGTCGCTTTTTTCATGCTGTCTCGGTTGACTTTAAGAGTGCGCAACATTCCCGTAAAAGTGTCGAGCGAAAGTTTTGTATTTTCGAGTGCGTCAAAAATCGCTTCTTTATCCTCCTGCATATCTTTGTTGTACGCGAGCGGCAAAGCCTTCATGACAGTCAATAAAGTCATAAGTGAACCGTAAACCCTTCCGGCTTTACCCCTGCACAATTCCGCGACGTCGGGATTCTTTTTCTGCGGCATTATAGACGAGCCTGTGGAAAACGCGTCGTCAAGCTCTATAAAATTATATTCGGACGTGCACCATAAAATAATTTCTTCGGAAAACCTGCTTATATGCGTCATGATTATAGATAAATCCGAAGCGAGTTCTATGACAAAATCGCGGTCGGAAACCCCGTCTATGCTGTTTTCCGTGACATTTGCAAACCCGAGCTTTTCCGCCACCATATGCCGGTCAATCGGGTAAGTCGTCCCGGCGAGTGCGCCGGAGCCGAGAGGCATATAATCCATGCGTTTTTCTGCGTCCGCAATCCTCTCTATATCGCGCTTAAACATCTGCGCATACGCCAATATATGATGCGCAAACACAATCGGCTGACCGTGCTGTAAATGCGTAACGCCAGGCATAAGAGTATTTTTGTTTTCTTCTGCTTTCTCTATTACAGCATAAATCAGATTTTTTAACAAGTCCGACACTTCCCCGCACTGTTTTTTCAGATACATGCGTATATCGAGCGCAACCTGGTCGTTGCGGCTCCGCGCCGTATGCAATTTTTTACCCGTATCGCCGATTCTCTCGGTCAAGATTTGTTCGACAAACATGTGAATGTCTTCGGCTTTACAGTCGATTTCAAGACTTCCGCTTTCAATATCCTGAAGAATTTTTTCAAGTCGGTCAATAATTTTTTCGGCTTCGGATTTTTCTATAATCCCGGTTTCACCGAGCATATAAGCGTGCGCGATACTGCCATTTATATCTTCTTTGAACATAACCCAGTCGAATTTTATCGAAGAATTAAAATCGTTGACTTTTGAGTCGAGCGGTTTTTTGAACCGCCCCTCCCACATTTTTGAATTATAACTCATGGCTATTTTTTCTCCTGTTATTCTTCTTTAAATTCCATTTGTTTGAACCTTTTATCCGTCAGTTCAATTTGATTAGTCAAACAGATGTGCATTGGAATACCGCGAAGTTCAGGTGTGGAAATTTGAAATCCGAGACTTTCATACAATGCTATTTGTTTTTCATTCCATGCTCTGATTTCGATTGAAATACCATCTCCAGGTCTCAATTTTTTCCTTGTAAAATCAAAAATTCGGTTAAAAAATTCGTTTTCAATACCTTTGAATTGATAATCAGGCATAAGTAAAATTGTTCCTCCCGATGTTGCCATGCCTACTGCCTTATCTTCATCATAAGCAGATATTAAAAATTCTTTTTCGTCAAGTTCGGCTTGCATTCGTTCATCAGGGGGAAGTTGCCGCCAACCCATAGATTTACGGATAGCATTGACTTCATCGGCTGTTATAGTGTTTTTATAAGTTATGTTCATATATACCCCTTTTCATTACAGTTTAAAATAATCATAGACACTAAAAATATAATAGACTTCTTCGGAAACTAAAAAAATCTGTGCAGGGCGTGTCAAGGATGCCACGCCGCAAATATAAAATGCGGGGATTTCACACGGCGCGTATCGGAATCCGCGCCCTACAACAAGGTTTCCGAAGAAATATAATAGTTGAATTTTGGCCGGTTTTAGGATTTATTAGACTTTCAGTCCTGTCACTATGAAATTAAATCCGCCGCGCCATTCAAAACTTTTATCGTTTTCAAAATTATTTTTTATATATTCAAGTTTTATTTCTAATAATCCTATTAATTGTGTAAAATCCGCGTCATAAAAACCATGTTCATTATATAATTTTTTATTTTCTTCATAACGGGAAGTAAGCCAGTTAATCTCCTCATTCGTTTCGTCATACAATAGATTTTTTCTGTATTCCAACGGAATGTTTTCATCGTTATAATTAAAAGTATAGGCGTATGGATGGATATTAATGTGTTTAAGTCCGCATAATTCAAACATTTTAGGATAACGTAGAGCGTGCCAATCTATGTTCTGACTTAGATTTTTTGATAAATCTTTTTGAACATATTTGCTAAGAATATCATTTTCTAAACGATATAACCGTTGTAATTCATAAGCCCCATTAAAAGGATAATCTCCTTGCCACCATATGACGGGAAATGCGTTTGTCGCTATGACACATGAAACTGTTCCACTCTGTTTGCATACCCGCACTAATTCCCGCATACCGGCTATTGGATCGGATAAAACGCCAATATAAGTATAATTTGTCACAGCGTCAAAAGTATTATCAGCATAATGCAGATTGAACCCATCCGCTAATTCAAGCGTTACTTTATCAGAAAGAAATAATTCTTTCAAACGTTCTTTACCATGCTCTATAAAACCCTCGTTAATATCAAATCCGGTAATTTGACCGTCAGTTAATCCTCCGGCTAAATATCTTCCGAATACGCCTGTCCCGCAACCGGCATCAAGAATACGGCTGTGTTCGTTTATGCCAAGCCATTTAAAGAACAATGGGAGCATTTCGGCAGTAAAGCGATATGCTCTTTGTTCAAAGCCTTTGTAATTTTGCCATTTTTCCCAATGTTCATTGCTGCTTGTGTTCATTTTAATATCTCTTTCTAAGTTTAATAATTTTTGTTACAACACACATCCGCTCTTATTAGCGACAATCAAAATCTGCGATGTGAATTCAACACCCACATTATAAAGTCTTTCCACTAAACTGTCATAAACAGCTTTCATCTTATCATATTCAGAACAACCCGTTATTTTCTCCAAGACTTTTCTATAGCGTTCTGCAAACATATTAGGATTGACATGTTTATTAAAACTTTCGTTTTCGTATATTGCCGTGGAATAGTGACGAATACCGTTTCTTTCTACAATATTGAATATTTCCTGTTTACTGAAGGTTTTATTGTGTGTTATCCCCAACATGGTCTCTATGTCTGCCTGAAATTGATGAAAATACATATGGGTCAGTTGTTTTTCGTTTTGGTTATCCGAAAACAATTCGTTGATTATTATTGTGTCGTTTGGCCTAAGAACGCGCAGCATTTCAGAAATCGTTTTATCTATATTGCAGAGATGATGCAAAGAGTTGGAAAGTGACACAGTATCGAAATAGCCGTCCGGATAATCTATATTATCGCCGGACATTATGCGGTATGCCACTTTTTCATTCGTGTTACCCGCAGACGACGACTTAATCGCTTCTTCATCTACATCTATACCGATAACTTCGTCATAACTCTTCAAGTTGTTTGTCAGCAGATCTATAAACGACCCGTCCCCGGTCGCGACATCTAAAATTTTGCCGCCGATTATCTCGCCGAGAATATTTTTTATTGTGTTCATATCTTTACTTATTTCTTACCCTTCTCTTTCGCCAACGCCTGAACTTTTACAGGCAGTCCGAACAGGTTTATAAATCCCTCCGAATCTTTCTGATTATATACGCCGCCGTCGTCGCCGAATGCCGCAATATCCGCGTCGTAGAGCGAATTGGGAGAAGTTACGCCTGCGGGAATTATGTTGCCTTTGTATAGTTTCAATTTCACGTCGCCGTTCACATTCTCCTGCGTTTTATCGACAAACGCCGAGAGAGCTTCCCTCGCCGGAGTGAACCACTGTCCGAAATAGACTAAATCCGCGAATTTGCCGGATAATTCCTGTTTCAAGTGCAGGGTGTCCCTGTCGAGAGTGAGAGTTTCGAGAACTTCGTGCGCTTTGTATAAAATCGTTCCGCCCGGCGTTTCATATACTCCCCTGCTCTTCATTCCGACGAGCCGGTTTTCGACTATGTCTTCTATGCCGATACCGTGTTTGCCGCCGAGTTTGTTTAACTCCTCAACAAGTTCGACGACGCCGACTTTTTTCCCGTTTAATTTATACGGTATGCCCTGTTTGAAAGAAATCTTTATATATTCGGGTTTATTCGGCGCATTTTCGGGAGTGACGCCCATCTCCAAAATTTTATCATATTTCGGTTCATTGGCAGGGTCTTCCAAGTCCAAACCCTCGTGAGATAGATGCCATAAGTTCTTGTCTTTTGAATAGTTTGTTTCCCTTGAAATTTTGAGAGGCACATTGTGCGCTTCGGCGTAATCAATTTCTTCATCACGCGATTTTATCGCCCACTCGCGCCACGGAGCGATAATCTTCATGTTCGGCGCAAACGCTTTTATCGTCAGTTCAAACCTTACCTGGTCGTTACCTTTGCCCGTACAGCCGTGAGCGATAGCGTCCGCGCCTTCTTTCAGCGCAATCTCAACTATTCTTTTTGCGATAATCGGACGGGCAAACGACGTGCCGAGAAGATACATCCCCTCGTATTTTGCTCCGGCTTTGAGTGTCGGGAATATAAAATCCTCGACGAATTCTTTTCTCAAATCCTCGATATACAATTTAGACGCGCCGGTTTTAATTGCTTTTTCCTCGAGTCCGTCGAGTTCCGCGCCCTGTCCGACGTCGCCGGATACGGCGATAACCTCGCAGCCTTTGTAATTTTCTTTAAGCCAAGGTATTATAATAGATGTGTCAAGTCCTCCCGAGTATGCCAAAACAATTTTTTTTATATTATTCATATTAAAAATCTCCCAGATAAATCTTTATTTTAAAATCAATATATTTGTATTATTATACTATATATTGCATAAAAATGCAAGCCTTTAATCTGCGCATCATATATAATTATTTCAAATAATTCGCATAAGAAAAATTTATATTGATTTTGTATTATACATGTGATATAATTAATTATAAACAGAAATAGAAATCCGTCTTTAGCTCAATTTGGATAGAGTATCAGATTCCGATTCTGGCGGTTGCAGGTTCGAGTCCTGTAAGGCGGGTATAGAGTTCGGCAAAACCGAAATTATAGATGGCTGTTTTCCCCGAAATATGGCCATCTATAATCATTCAGAGCTTATCGGTTAATATTTTCACATGTTTTAAAATATTTTTCTTAAATGTGTTGACAAAAATATAGTATTGGTATATACTATACCATAGTAATCATATATGAATTATGTGCCGATATGATATAATGAAAATGTAAAAAATGAAATCTAATGATGAAAGTGAGGAATAATCAGTATGGATAAACTTATAAAAAATATAAATTCAGAGTCTGTTTTTATAATGGGAAATGAAGTGGAATACCAATCCGGGCAGATTGTCAGCAAGACACTGGCGCAAAACCAAGCGTTAAGCCTGACGTTATTTGCCTTTGATAAAGGAGAGGAAATCAGTTCCCATGAATCGGAAGGCGATGCTATGATCACTGTGCTTGAGGGCACGGGAGAAATTTCCATCGGGGATGAAAAATACACATTGCATGGCGGCGAATCCATTGTGATGCCTGCGCGGAAGCCGCACGCCGTTTATGCGGCAGAACCTTTTAAGATGTTTCTTACAGTTGTTTTCCCAAGATAAATGAAATGAAAGGAGAATCCAGAATGAAAGCACGTATTATAGAAGGATGTATCGGCTGTGGACTGTGCGCGGACACTTGTCCGGAAGTATTCCGTATGGCGGACAACGACCTTGCGGAAGTATACGGCGATATCACAGATGAAACCGCAGACAAAGCGAAAGAAGCGGCAGAATCCTGCCCAGTGTCTGTCATTGAAATAGATGAAACTTAAACCATATTTTAATAAAAATAAAAGGAGTTATGGAAAAATGGAAAAATATATATGTACCGTCTGCGGATATGTGTACGATGAAGAAAAAGGCGTCCCCGAAGAAGGAATAAAACCCGGCACAAAATGGGAAGATATTCCCGACGATTTTGTATGCCCCGCCTGCGGCGCGGCAAAAGATATGTTCGAAAAAGCGTAATTAAAGCGAGGGGATATTATATAATGAGAGTAAAAAAGATAAGCGAAAACGTATATTCCGTCGGGGTATTGAATCCCTGCGTAAGGATTTGCGATATTATTGTGAAAACAGAATACGGCACGACATACAACGCATATATTATCAAAAATAATGGTAAATCTGCACTTGTTGATACGGTTCACGTAAGGTTTTTCGACGAGTATCTCGAAAACATAAAAGATGTGCTCGGAGATACTCCGCCGGACTATCTCATAATGAATCACAACGAACCGGACCATTCCGGTTCCGTCGCGAAACTGACTGAAATATACCCTGAAATCACCGTGATAGAATCAAAAGCCGGGGCGATTTATCTGAAAAACATCGTCAACAAGGAGCTGAAAGTCAAGACTGTCGTTGACAGCGAAACATTTGATTTGGGCGAAGACGAGTTAAAATTCATCATCGCGCCGTTTCTGCATTGGCCCGACACAATGTTCACGTATTTTGCGAAAGACAGAGTGTTGTTCACATGCGACTTTCTCGGCGCGCATTTCTGCGAACCTAAGGTGTTCGACTATAACATAAAATACCGCAAAGAGTACGAGGCGGAGTTCGCGCATTATTACGCGGCTATATTCGGCCCGTTTAAGCCGTATGTTCTTGCAGGGCTCGACAAAATAAAAGATATAGATTTTGACACGGTCTGCACAAGCCACGGACCGGTGTTGACGAAAAAGGGCGGCGGTATAGAGCACGCGAAAGAGATGTATGCGGAATGGAGCCAGACGCACAAAAACGAGGTTGAGCAGATACCCATATTTTTCTGCTCTGCATACGGCAATACGGCTGCTCTCGCAAATCACATCAAATCCGGCATAACAGAAGTGAAACCCAACGCGAACGTTGAGATTTACGATTTGAACTGCTTTGACATGGGTAAACTGTCGCAGATAATGCACGATTCGGACGCATTTCTGATCGGATCGCCGACGATAAACCGCGACGCGGTGCTGCCGGCGTGGAATCTGATAAACACAATCGACGCAGTTTCAATGAAAGGGCGTGCGTGCGCGGTATTCGGCTCATACGGGTGGAGCGGCGAGGGCTGCGGAAATCTCATCAGCCGACTGCAGGGGCTCAAACTAAAAGTGGGCGAGACGCCGTGCCGCTGCCAGTTCATACCGTCTAAATCGGAGCTTGCCGAAGCCGTCCGGTTTGGCAAGGAATTCGCGGAAAGCCTTAAAATAGAAAGTCAGGGATGAAGTTATTATGAGTAATATAATCAAAGAAATTAAAGCGCGTGAAATTTTAGATTCAAGGGGCAATCCTACAGTAGAGGCCGATATTATAACAGATAACGATATAATCGGCACTGCCTCCGTGCCGTCGGGAGCTTCGACGGGAGCATATGAAGCCGTCGAACTGCGCGACGGGAACAAAAAAAGATATAACGGTATGGGCGTGCAAAAAGCGGTCAGCAATATTAACGGTGAAATCAAGAAATTATTGATTTCAAATGATGTCGCCGAACAGAGAAAAATAGATAAATTAATAATCGCGCTTGACGGAACCGACGCAAAAGCCCGTTTGGGAGCTAATGCAATTTTAGCCGTTTCTTTAGCAAACGCCAAAGCCGCGGCTTCTGTTCACTCTCTGCCGCTATACAGATATGTAGGCGGCGTAAACGCTCATGTTCTGCCGGTTCCCATGATGAATATTATCAACGGCGGAAGACATGCGGACAATAATATATCGTTTCAGGAATTTATGATAATGCCAGTCGGGGCTGACAGCTTCAGCGAGTGCGTTCAGTGGGGAGCCGAAGTGTATCACGCGCTGAAGGGATTGCTTAAAAGCAAAGGGTTAAGCACTACTGTGGGAGACGAGGGCGGATTTGCCCCGAATTTATCAGGCGAAGAAGAAGCTGTAGAGTTAATACTTGAAGCCGTTACTAAAGCGGGCTTCAAGATTGGCAGCGAGTTTATGCTGGCTCTGGATTCCGCGGCGACGGAACTATTCGACGCAGCCAAAGATTCCGGTAAAAATGACAGTTATCTTTTCTGGAAAACAGGGCGGTTAAAAACGTCGGATGAAATGATAGTTTTCTTAAAAGATTTGTGCAGGCAATATCCTATAATATCACTTGAAGACCCGTTGGCGGAAAACGAATGGGAAAGCTGGAATAACCTCACAAAAGAAATCGGGGCATATACACAGTTAGTCGGCGATGATTTGTTAGTGACCAATACGCGTAGAATTGAGCAGGCAATATCGGCAAAAACAGCCAATGCCGTTCTCATTAAAATAAATCAGATCGGGACATTGACAGAGACTTTAGACGCTATTTCAACGGCGCAGAACGCCGGATATGCTTCTGTTGTTTCACACAGATCCGGAGAAACCGAGGATACAACGATAGCGGACATTGTTGTGGCGACAAACAGCGGGCAGATAAAAACCGGCGCGCCGTCGAGAACTGACAGGGTGTCAAAGTATAACAGACTAATCCGCATCGAAGAAGAATTGGGAGATACCGCCGTATATGCAGGATATGATGCATTCAGGCATGTTGATAATCCATATATAAAAAGATAATATTTAATTAACAAACAAGGCTGTTTTCATAATAAAACAGCCTTGTTTAAATTGATTTTTTACCATTTCATAGCAGGCAGAATTTCCGATTGCATTTCGCACATAGTATTAATCAAGGCGACTGCGTTGTTATAGTTGGATATTGTAGGATCCAGAAGCATCGCCTGCAACAGTTTTCGTCTCGACTTCTCCTCATATGTCTCTATCAAAAGCTGATGAATAGTGCCCTGAAGCGAAATCATTGCGGCGACGGCTGTCGGCAGAGGCGAAATTGTCTTTGGGTGCACGCCTTTACCGTCTACAACCGCCGGAACTTCGACCGCCATTTTATCAAGCACATTGGGAATATAACTGTGATTCAATACATTCACCGCGCCGATTGACGCCGGAATATCCGAGGCGATAGCCTCCGCAATCGGTATGCCGTATTCGCCCGACCCCCAAGGTTCGCGCCCGTTGAGCCTGAAAGTCTGCACATATGCTGGATCTCCGGCGTTTTGCCGAACTTCCGAAAACAATGGGCGCGACGTCGGATTTGATGAGAATGAATAAACAAATTCCGGCGTTTTTTTTGTTTTCCACGGGTCAAGTTCCGCGGGGTCATAGAAATACTGTATTTTAGCGCTCGCCAAAAGTTCGTCGCTCCACGCGATATACTCGCCGATATGATTTGCTCCCGGGTGAGGCCAAAACCCGTAAGTGCGCAGCATAAGCCGCGACAGGGCGAATTCGTCCCAGTGAGCAAGCCAGTCTATTTGCCGCTCTTTTTCCCTGAGCAATGGATAGAGGTCTTCGCCAGTTGATTTGCGCCAGACTTTTGTAACCCAGCCGAAATGATTCAACCCGCCGATTTCGGCGGCAAATTCATCTTTCGGGATTTCCATGAATTTGCTGAGTTGGTCCATACCCATCTGTTCGCCGTGGCATAAGCCTACGACTTTGATATTTGTCAGTTTTGCGACGGCTTCGACAAGTTTGGCTTCGGGATTCGTATAGTTCAGCATCCATGCATCGGGACAGCCTTTTTCCATAGCGCGGGCTATTTCGAGCATAGGTCCGACGTTGCGCAGAAAGTGGAACATTCCGCCCGGACCGCCGTTTTCGCCGTAGATTTGTCTGAAACCAAAACGGCGCGGAATATGAAAATCCTGCGACCAGTAGTGATACCTCTCGACTTCTATTGCCGTGATGACGAAATCCGCGCCCTCGACGGCTTCCCGCAGATTGGTTGAGGCGCGAATGACCGGCTTCCTGCCGAAGAACTCCGCGACTTCGCGGCAATAAGCGCAGCTTAAATCCAATGGTTCCTGTAAAATATCCATCAGATAAATCTCTAGATTTTCCACAGTCTCAAATTTTTTGCTTTTGAGTATATCAGTTATAGTAGCGGGACAGAACGAGATACTTCCTGCGCCGATAAACGCGAATTTTATTTTATTTTTCATAAATATCAGACCCCTTTCATTGCAATTACTTGTTAATTACAGTAATAATTATACTTATTTTTGCAGTTTTGTCAACAGTAAATAGGACGGAATTATAAATTTGTTTTTGTTGCGGCGACAGTTATAAAATCGTCGTCTTTTATATAGCTTTTTCCAGCAACGTCGCCGTATAATTTGTCATCTGAAAATCCCGCGGCGTTTAATTCTGCGAGAAGTTTTTCTTCTGTAAAATAATGATGCCATATGTGAAAACAGTCGCAGTCGCCGTCAGACAGTATAATCGTCTGCGTCAGATTTGTCTCATCTTCAGGATAACAGTAATATAAATTAAAGCAAATATGCGGTTTTTCGCTTGAAAAACAGCCGTTGGGATGATAATCCCATTTACGCGATTCTTCTGTTGACAAAAGTTTTGTTGTGGTAACGTCAAAAATGAATTTTCCGCCGGGTCTCAATGCTTTATATATTTTTTCGAGTAACAATCTTCTGTCGTTTTTCGACAATACGCAAAAATCATATGATATGATAACCGCTATGTCAAAGACATTTTCATAATCCATCGTCAGATAATTTTTCAGAACATAATCTATTTTTCTTCCTGTTGATACGGCATGGTCTTTGGCGTATTCTATTGACCGTTCAGACCAGTCGACGCCTGTGACGTTATAACCTTTGTCATAGAACCTTTCGCAGTAAAGACCGGGACCGCAGCCTAAGTCCAGCACATTTTTATATTTCTCCGGCGGAGCTATGGAATATATCCATTCGACAGATTTATCCATAAACGCGAACGGTCTGCTTGCGCCGTCCCCATCTCTGTCAAGATGAGATTCAAGCATCCCTTTCGAGACATATTCGTCGGTCCAGATGTTATTGTTACCGGGCGCGTCTAATTGGGGTTTTACGAGGTATTCTTCAAATTTTTTTAGCATAAAATTTCTCCTTTAAATTTTGATTTAAATTTACTTAATAACTTTACGGCAGCTTAACAAAACAAAAAAGCCGTGGAAATTCCACAGCTTATATTTTAATAAATATTAACGCGGAATTGACTGAATGTATAAAATTATAACGCACAACAAATAAACTTGTTTTTGGACAAGTTTTCCCCAGTTTGTCATGCTATTAAATTTTATCAATCATTTCCGCGGATACCCATACTAACGATTATATAATATCAGATATGCCGGACAGCGTTCACCTCGTAAATTAAAATTTGTTAAGTTGCCATATTTTTATTATAACAATATATTTTGGTTTTGTCAATAATAAAATAAAATTTTTATATTTTTATAAATATACTTGACATAATTTAAGGTAAATATTATACTATAATTATATTAGATTTAAGAAAAGTATAAATCGCGGGGATAAAAATTATGCAGGGGTATAATGTCATAATGCTTTACGGCAAAGAAAAAGACTGTATTTTAATGTGCAAACGCAAAAAAGAGCCGTATTTGGGACTATATAATCTCGTCGGCGGAAAAATTGAAACTGGTGAGGACGGATTTTCCGCCGCATACAGGGAATTGTATGAGGAAACGGGCATCACAAAAAACGATGTTAAATTATTACACCTGATGGATTTCAAATACTATTTGCAACCATGTTACGTAGAGGTTTATGTCGGCAGATTAAAACGCGACGTAACCGTAACCGGCGACGAAAACGAATTGTTCTGGTCAGATTTAAGCCAAAATTTCTTTGACATGAATACATACGCGGGCGAAGGAAATATCGGTCATATGATTGAACAGGTTAAGCTGTATGAGAAACAAATCTTTGATGATGAATAAATAGCGAGGTGAAAAAACATATGAATAACCCAGATAATCAAAATATACAGCCTTTAACGGTTGAAGAATTTTTTGCTATTTACGGCGAAAAAAATGAAAGATACGAATTAATCGACGGAATTGCTTATATGATGGCGGCGGGCAATACTGACCATCAGGCAATAAGTATGTTTTTAAGTGTTGAACTGTCTAATTTGTTAAAAGGGAAAAAATGCAGAGTTTTTGCGGCTCCGTATGATGTATTTTTAAATGAAAGTCCCAGAGATGAAAATGGTAAATTTAAAAAAAATAAAAGAGTTAAAGGCACCGTTGTACAGCCTGACTTAATGGTTATATGCGACAAAGATAAAATACAATCCGACGGATGCCACGGTGCGCCCGATTTTATCATAGAAATTGCAAGTTTATCAAATAAAGAAAATACAGATAGGGATTATTTTCACAAATTACACAAATATATGACAAGCGGCGTAAAAGAGTATTGGATTATAAATCCCGACAGCAAACTAATATTGAAATATGTATTTACGGAAGATAAAAAAATAAAAAGCGCAGAGATTTTCACTTTCGACGACAAAATCAAAATTTCGTTTTCGGATAACTTCGAAATAGATTTTTCAGAATGCAGGTTAAGTTTTTAATAAGGTTATGAGGTAAACAATTAAATGGTTATTTATAGAAAAGCGACTATAAACGATGCCGACAATCTTGCGAAAATCAGAAGTATATTTTTACTTGAAGCAAATGATGTACATTCGGAAACAGAACGCGAGAAAATGGAAACCGCAAACAAAATATATTTTGAAACTGCTCTTGCAGATGACAGTTTTGCGGCATGGCTTGCCCTTGACGACGATAAGATTATAGCGACAAGCGGGTTATCTTTTTCAGTTGTTCCGCCGTCTTTTAGATGCCCTGACGGCAGAGTGGCATATATAATGAATATGTTTACTTTTCCGGATTACCGTAAACAAGACATTGGCTCAGAACTTTTTAAAAGGATTGTCGAAGAAGCTAAAAATCGCGGCTATAAAAAAATAACGTTAAATGCCACAGATATGGGCAGACCGTTATATGAAAAGTACGGATTCAAAGATGAGAAAGGCGATATGGCTTTTTATATTAAGTAATTTTACATTTTTGCACACAATAAAAATCTATATGGGTGAATAAAATGAATAAAGAAAAATCTGATTATCGTAGAGGCTTATTATATTTCGCCTGTTTAATGATTTGTATATGCTTATTTTTCACGACTCCTGACAGAGATACCCTTTTTTATAAATTTCTGGGGTTGTTTGGCATCAAGCCGGGCATTAATATAGGCAATAACGCTACATTGTATATTTATATGCTGATACCTCTTATAGCCGGCATCTTAAGCATCAGAAAAGTATTGGCATACTGGCGGAGCTACGGTATAAAATTTAAAGAATATAACGTATTTTTGCGATTTTTACCCGGATTTATAATTGTTCTTGTTTTTTTGTTTTCGGCAAATATAAACAGTATATATTATACTGTAATCGGTCTGCGGGGCGGATTGCAGTCAATAGTATATTATTCTGATAGCTATAACGATTTCAGCTTTAATTATACAGAAAATATTCAAACATATTCATATTATTTGACATTTAAAAATTGCAGTAATAAAACAGTGGAATTCAGCGTCAAACTTACCGAATATGATGATTTTCCGGATGTGCTTATCAAAGATTATAACGGAGAAGTAAAAACGTTCATTCTACCTCCAAAACAGACGGGAACTTATACGGGTAAATTTACTGAAAATGCAAAAACAAAATACAGCAGCGCGAATGGGTCTTATCCGGCAGATTCAATTATTTTATTGAATGATAAAGAACAATACAGTCCAAAACCTATAAATAAGTCTCAAAGAAAATAGAAGTTGTTATTTTCACACAATAAAAAATCTATATAAATATAAAAAACACCAAAAAACGGAGGTATATTAAGTTATGAAAAAGAACAAAATAGCTCTTATCGGAGCGGGAAGCATAGTTTTCTGCAAAACTCTCCTGAACGATATGTTCAACACTCCCGCTCTCGCGGATTTCGAGTACGCTCTCATGTCCCCGACTATGACAAAAATCGAAAAGATGAAAAATTACGCGCAGAAAATCATCGACAAAAACAGCCTAAAAGCCAAAGTTTACGCCACAACCGACAGACGCGACGCACTCAAAGACGCGAAGTACGTTATCTTGATGTTCCAGATAGGCGGCAACGACGCGTATAAATTCGACTATGAAATCCCGCTGAAATACGGCGTAGACCAGTGTATCGGAGACTCTATGGGTCCCGGCGGCATATTCAGGTTCCTGCGCACATACAACGTTATGCGCGACATTGACAGCGATATAAACGAATTGTGCCCCGGCGCGATTGTTTTAAACTATGTAAATCCTATGGGAATGGTATGCTCGTATCTCGGCAGAGAGACAAGCATGAAATATATCGGCTTGTGCCACGGAGTTCAGACTACGATGGATTTGATTTCGGGATACACAAACGTGCCGAAAAGCGAGATTGATTTTGTCGCGGCGGGGATAAATCATATGGCATGGTTTCTGAAACTCGAACACAACGGCAAAGACTTATATCCTCTGCTCCGCGAAAACATGGAAAAAACGGAGTATTATATCAACGAGAAAGTGCGCGGCGAAGTAATGCGCCACTACGGGTATTTCATGACGGAATCGACGGGGCATTTATCAGAATATCTGCCATGGTTCAGGAAAAATCAGAAGTCGCTCGACTTATACTGCGACCAGCCGGATTTCGGCGGAGCAAGCGGCGCGTACTATAAATTCTCCGTCGCGGTGCAGGAAAAGTTTACAAGAATCGACCCGCTGTCAATCGAGACGGGCGAACTTGAGCCGCGAAGCAAAGAGTACTGTTCGTACATAATCGAAGCGGCTGAAACAAACAGACCGTTTAAACTCAACGGCAACGTGCTGAATAAAAACTATATCACAAACTTACCGAATAACGTCTGCGTAGAAATCCCAATATATGTTGACAGAGAGGGACTTCACCCGCTTACAGTAGGCAATCTGCCCGTTCAGCTTGCCGCGATGAATCAATCAAATATAACCGTGCAGAATTTGGCGGTCGAAGCGGCAATCAACGTTGACCCTGAACTCGCGTTTGCGGCTGTGTCTATGGACCCTCTCACTTCGGCTGTGCTTAACCTGACTGAAATCAGAAATATGACAATTGAAATGTTCGAGGCGGAAGCTAAATGGATGCCGGAGTTCGGCAAAAAAGCTCTGCATAAAATAAGCGATATACACGTGCCGGCAGGCACGGTCGGCGCGCCGGTTCCGCAAGACCCCGCGCTCGCTATAAATAACAGATTCGGTAAATTAGGCGGGTAATTTAATTTTATGAAAATGAGAGTTTTGATTTTCAGCACAGATACGGGTCAGGGACATAATTATACGGCTCGGGCTGTAAAAGAATATCTTGACGGATATAAAAATTATGAAGTTGAAACTCTGATATTGGACGTGTTAAATTCAGGAAAGAAAAACAAGTCAAAATTTGTGTCCGGACTGTATAACGGCATGGTGACCCGCGCGCCGTGGTCGTTCGGCATGTTGTACCGTCTCGGAGAATTAATCACATCAAGTACGCATCATTCGCCGATTTACTGGTTAAATTCGTTATATGCCGATTCGCTTTATAAAAAAATCACGGAGCTTAATCCGCAGGTAATCGTATGTCCGCACACGTTCAGCGCGCAAGCCATAACGAAACTTATTGAAAAATATAATCTGAATATCCCCACGATGGGAATAATAACGGACTATACATGCACCCCATTTTGGGAGGAGACAAAACTTGACTGTTATATTGCGGCAACTGATGAAGTCGCCAAACAGTGTATATTAAAAGGCATGGATAAAGATAAAATATTTCCGTTCGGATTGCCGGTATGCAAAAAATTTAAAGTAAAGCATACAAAACAGGAGGCAAGAGCCGTTTTCGGTATACCGGAAGAAAAAAGGGAAGGAAAAGTTTTTGCGCTGATGGGCGGAAGCATGGGATATGGCAGAATTCCTAAAATCGCGGACGAATTGGCAAAAAGAATGCCCGACGCGCAGATTTTGACAGTATGCGGGAATAACCGCAAAATATTTGACAAAACAAAAAAATCGGCGGAGAAATTAAACAATATAATCCCATTGCAGTTTCTTGACAATATAGACGTTCTGATGGACGCCGCGGACGTTTTACTGACAAAACCGGGCGGGTTGTCGGCAACCGAAGCCATGTCAAAACAGGTTCCTCTTGTTTTGACGCTGCCTATACCCGGAGTGGAAGTAATAAATTCCGATTTTATCGCAAAAATGGGCATGGCAGTATCGGCAAATACAGTCAAAACAGCGGCGGACGCGGCATGCCGGCTTATATCAAATCCGGACGAGTGCGCAAAGATGACTGACGCTCAGAAAAAATACTGCAATATCAACGCCGCCGAAGATATAGGGAATTTAATAATAAAATTAGCTGAAAGAACGGTGCAATAAATAATATGGTTATGTGCATATTCATGACTTTAATTGGCTTTATCTCAGGCTCCGTTATGTATTCATACATAATCCCCAAATTAGTGTGCAATATTGACATACGCAAAAAAAACGAAGACGGCAACCCCGGAAGTATGAACGCCGTAAACTCCGCCGGAAAGCCTATAGGACTTATCTGTATGGCTCTCGACGTAATAAAGGCGTTTGTTCCGGTTTATGTCGCGGTTTCCATTCTGCAGATCGCAGGTTATTATGTAATCCCCGTGGCGGCGGCTGCTGTTATAGGGCACGCGTTTTCGCCGTTTCTGAAATTCAGGGGCGGGAAAGCGGTGGCGGCGTCATTCGGGTCTTTATTGGGCGTTATACAGATAAGCAAAGCGGTGTTATTATTTGCTTTAATAACGGCGATTTTTACGTTCGTTATTGTAATAAATCCCAATTCTTCAAAAGTTATAGCGGGGTTTGCGATTTCGAGTATGATACTTATGCTCACGGAGCCTTTGCCTGAAATAAAAATCGCGGCACTTATCATAAGTTTAATAGTATGCTGGAAACATATTATTAACCCAAATAAAGAAGCGTTAAGCGTCAAAGTCGGACCGTTTGCCGTAAGCTACGAGCATAAGAAGTTTAAATTTACGAAGTAATAATGAACCATTTTCTTATCTTTATTGTTGCTATGTTATTTGATAAACATTATAAAACTGAAAAAATGAAGAAAATAACTGAGCGTATTTTGTTAATAATCATTATGATGTACGTTGTTTATTTTATATTTTTCATATGTTACTTTATTGCAAATTTCAAATTATCAATAGGGGGATAATACACAGAAAATAAAAATTTATGGGAGTGATTAATATCAGATAGATGGATTCGTAGGGGACATAAATTCAACTTCGTTGAATTTTAGTAATCGTCCCGAGGAAACAATAATTTTACGATGGTTCACGGGCGGATTACCATCCGCCCCTACGATGTACCTATCTATCTACTTTTAATCACTCCCAAATTTATTAAGAAGGTGAAAAATTGCCAAAAAAATACAGAAGATTCAAGAAAAAAAAAGAACAGGCGGAAGAAGCGTCAGTCGTGAAAAAATATAAATACGGGGAATCGCCGAAAAAAGAACATACCGCCGAAGAAAAACGCGAATACCGCAAACTAATGTTATATCTGATAGGCTGGGTTATAATCACAGCAGGAATATATATGACGTGCGTAAAACTTGAATTCAAGTACATACTTCCTGTATATGAAGGCTTGGGAATTATATTGTTCTTCGTCTGGCTTGTGTTTAACGGCGGCTTTAAAAAACCTGATTTGGAAAAATATGAAAAGCCAGACGATATGGGATACGACGAATTCTGCAAGTTTATCGATAAACTGAAAGCCCGTCAAAAGAAATCAAAATATTTTTTGATACTTTTTATCCCTTTCCCATTGATTATGCTTATAGATTATGTTATAATAGTATGGGGAGACAACCTTGCCAAGTGAAAAATAAAAGCGCAAAATTTACAGAATTACAGAAAGGATTTAGGTAATAATATTATGAACGGAAAAAATAACGGCAGATATGATTTTGCAAACTCAAAGGCTTTATTTGTAGTAAAATTAGTCACAATGAGCTTTGCCATTCTTGCGTGCGTTGTTATCGCAACGGCGATGCTTACCAAATGGATTATCGATCTGAACAGATCAATAAAAGAATCGCGCACAAAAATAGCCAAAGCCACGGCAAGACTTGACAAAT
>WQYZ01000054.1 GCA_009780985.1 Oscillospiraceae bacterium
AATCTTTTATTTTATAAATATTTATTTTTTAATTATACATGATACTCAAATATCAATAAAGTTTTTTTTGTTAATTTTGCTTGATTTATTTATTATGTCATGTTATACTGTGTTATATAGTTTGATAAATTTATTTGGAGGAGTGTGAAATATTATATATTATGAGCGAAGTTTTGGTAAGGTTTCACGAGTGCGAACAAATAGCGGACAATCTCTTGAAATTTGCCGTCATAATGGCGAAACACGGAGACCGATGGATATTCTGCCGTCATAAAAAACGCGATACATACGAAATTCCAGGAGGGCACAGAGAAATCAATGAAAACATAGATAATACGGCTCGTCGCGAATTGTGGGAAGAAACCGACGCATTACAGTTTTCGATAGAGCCTGTATGCGTCTATTCAGTGACAAGAGATGAAAAAACGACTTATGGAAAACTGTATTTCGTTGAAATTTCGGAGTTTGGCTCTTTACCGCCGGAATCTGAAATGATCGCAGTATGTCATTTCGATACTCTGCCAGGCAAATTGACATATCCTGAAATCCAGCCGTTTCTTTACAGTAAGGTGCAGATGTGGCTCAATTTGCAATCGGCAAAAGACGAGATATGGGATGTTTACGACAGTCGCCGAAATCTCGTCGGCAGGACGCATCGCCGCGCCGATCCGTTGCCTGCGGGCGACTATCATTTAGTGGTGCATGTCTGGCTGCAGAACAGCGGAGGCGAATTTCTGATAACCAAACGGGTGCCAAACAAGGGAGATCCGAATATGTGGGAATGTACGGGCGGTTCGGCAGTCGCCGGCGACGACAGTATAACCGCCGCTGTCCGCGAGGTAAAAGAAGAAACGGGGCTTGACGCAAAACCTGAAAACGGCAGATGCGCTTTCACTTTAACGGGAGATAACAGTATTTGCGACATATGGCTGTTCAGGCAGGATTTTGATTTACGCGATGTAGTTTTACAGGAAAACGAAACAATTGACGCAAAGTATGCGACTGTAGACGAAATACGCCGGATGATAAAAAACGGCGAATTTATATCGTTTCATTATATTGAAGATTTATTTTATAATACGCAAGAACTTATATGAAAATAATATGAAAATCCGATTTTTACCAAAGATTACGGCGCATTATGGCAGTCATGCATAGATAGTCTGAAATAAACTAAAGTTTAATATGTTTAATTTTTATCTTGACTTCTGATAAAGTTTATGATATATTATAAATGTAAAAATAATTATCCGATTTTTTATTCATGAAAGGGGTTTAACACTATGTTAGAAGTTTATCTGAGGATTACAGTCACTTAAAATTTAATAACAGGCATCATAAAAATTCAGGCGTTAAATTGCGTCTTATGTTGTTATGCTGCTGCTTAAATACCTTTTGTGATTACTATAATAGTATTTATAGACACACTTTAGGGTGTGTTTTTTTGCGTCCATTTTTAAATAATAAAAAGTAAAATAGGGGTAATTTAGTAATGAAAAATAAAAAATTTAATAGAAAAGAAAAACAGCGTCACTCTGTTTTAGATAATATATTATATCTGCTTAAGGATATTTATAGAAGCACAAAAATTTTGTTCACACTGATGATTATTGAGGTTTTGTGTTCAATCGCAACGCCGATGTTCAGCATATATCTGCCAAAAATAGCGGTTGACCTCGTAACCGAGAGGGCGGATACGCAAAAAATATTTATGACTCTCGGATTGTTTGCGCTTATTATGATGTCCGCGAATATTCTGCAGCGCGTTTCGAACGGTTCAAAATACGCTCACAGCAACAATATGAGATTCTATTATTATACCCGCAAAATAAACATGAAGTCGTTTACGTGCGACTATAAAAATATTGAGAGTGCGGACGGAAAGACGCGGCTTCAAAAAGCGTTGGATTTTGCCGACGGCATGGAAGTTCATATAATGTTTGACTCCATGCTTTCTATATTTACTTCGGCTGTATGTTTTGTTCTTTATTCGAGCGTACTGTCATTTTTAAATCCGCTGATAATATTATTTCTGGCGGGGCTTACAGGAATAAATTTTGCGGCTTCGGCATGGGCGCGTAAATTTGACGAAAAACACAGGGACAAATCGTCGGAATTCAACAGGCGGCTGAACTATTTAGAATCCGGTTCGCGGGATATCAAAGCGGGAAAAGATACAAGGATTTACAGAATGAAACCATGGTTTATGTCGCTCCGGAATAATATAATATCCGACTATCTGGATTTGCGGCGCAAAATAAATAACAGATATTATATGTCCGGCATTATTCACGGATTGACCTTGCTTCTGCGCGACGGAGCCGCATACGTATATCTGATTTATATGGTGTCGAACGGCAGAGTGGAACTTGGCGATTTTGTCCTGTATTTCGGCGCGATAGCCGGATTTTCCGGGTTTATAAACACAATAGCCGACAATATCAATGCAATAAACGGCGCAAATGTGAAGATGAACGATGCCCGCGCTTTTTTGGAATGTTCCGACGTTCCCGAGCCCGATAATCCCACGGAAATTCCGCCGCTTGATTCGGCAATTTCCATATCTTTCAGAAATGTGGATTTTTCTTACTCATCATGCCCGGAAGAAAGCGGAAAAATATTGGACAATTTTAATCTTGAAATCAAAACGGGTGAAAAAGTCGCTCTTGTCGGAGTGAACGGCGCAGGCAAAACTACAATCGTAAAATTATTATGCGGATTTTACACTCCGGATTCCGGCGATATTTTAATTAACGGCATAAATATAAAAGATTTCAAAAAAACAGATTTATATAAACTGTTTTCGGCTGTTTTTCAGGATATTGTAATTATGCCTTTCACGGTCGGGGAAAATGTGGCGATGACGGCAATAGAGGAAAATGAGGCAGATAAACAGGGAAAAATATATAAATCGCTCGAAATGGCAGGGCTTCTCAAAGATATTAATAAATATGACAACGGAATAGATGCTCCGATGACAAAATTATTTGACGAAAGCGGCGTTGTGCTGTCCGGAGGACAGCAGCAGAAATTGCTGATGGCGAGAGCTTTATATAAAAACGCGCCGATTCTGATACTTGACGAGCCGACAGCCGCGCTTGACCCGATTGCCGAAAGCGAAGTATATGAAAATTTTCATGAATTGGCAAAAAATAAAACATCATTGTATATATCGCACAGATTGGCAAGCACAAGGTTCTGCGACAGAATAATTTTTCTGAAAGACGGCAAATTGGCGGAAACAGGCAGTCATTCGGAATTCATGCAAAAAGGCGGCGAATATGCCAGGATGTTTGAAATTCAAAGTCGTTATTACAATAACATTGATGAAAAAGAAAATGCGGGGGTATCATCGAATGGATAAAACGGGCGAAAAAGCAGAAAAAAGTAAATTAAAAATAATATGGGAAAGCCTGAAAGCTTCGTATGGATTTGGCAGAAAAGGAGTGATTTTCAGTATAATATCAGCCGCGATAAGCGCGGTCGCGCCGTATATTCCCATATTTATATCCGCAAAAATTTTGAATATGCTTTTTGTGGGAGAAAAATTTAAAAATCTTATAATTACGGCAATAACAGGACTTTTAATTACATTTGCGGTTCAGCTTATAGAAAGTTATATAAATAAACTCAGGGATTATCATGTTGACATAGCTATGCATAATTTTCACATGGCTGAAACCAACAAGCTGTTTGATATGGATTATTCACAGCTTGACAGCCCCGAAACAAATGACTTGCGCGAACGTATAAGAAACGATACCAGCTGGGGTTATGAATTCATCGTATTATACGGACAGCTCTCGTGGTTTTTGGGAAGCGTATTCAAGTTTACCGCCGCCGTTGCCGTTCTTGTTCCCCTGTTTACGTCTAAGATATTCTGGGGCGGTTCTACTTCCGTATATCTTACGGTTTTAGCGGTAATTGTAATAGTTATCGTATTTATCATTATGAAATATGTAAGTCCTTCGGAATTTAAAGTAATGGATAATTGGAATATGAACACTGACAGAAAGGAAAAATGTTTAGGATATTTCACAAGAGGGAATTTCGATTACAGGGAAGGCAAAGATATAAGAATATATAACGCCGATAAAATGATTGAATACTATATGAAATTCGGGGAAAAAAAGCAGAACCGATGGGTAAAAGATTTTTCGCGCATCAACGGCATTTGGGAATTTTTCAATTCTTTCAAATGGAATATACTGCAGGGCGGTGTGTATATTCTTGTAGTATTGCGTGCTGTTGCGGGGGCGCTGAGCGTAGGTTCCGTAGTTATGTATTCTGCGGCGATTATCAATTTCATAAACGGAATCTCGGACATATTTCTCGCGTTCGACGGTTATTATATCGCGGGGAAACGTCAGCAGGGAGTTCTCGAATATCTGAACATGAAAAGCGATATGCACAAAGGCGCAATTCCCGTCGAAAAACACGGCGGAAGCGAATATGAAATTAAATTTAAAAATGTAAGTTTCAAGTATCCCGGAAACGAAAATTACGTATTGAAAAACTTGTCTATGAAGTTTTACATAGGTCAAAAACTCGCAGTTGTCGGCATGAACGGAAGCGGCAAAACAACTGTGATAAAATTGCTGTGCCGTCTTTACGACCCGACAGAAGGCGAAATAACTCTGAACAATATCGACATCAAAGAATATGATTACGACGAATATATGAATATTTTCTCGGTTGTATTTCAGGATTTCAAACTGTTTTCGTTACCAATCGGTCAGAACGTTGCCGCCGCTGTGGAATATGATAAAATAAAAGCGGGAAAGTGCCTGAATATGGCAGGTTTCGGCGACAGATTCGAGAGTATGCCAAAGAAGTCCGACACATCGTTATACAAAGATTATGAAGAAGACGGCGTAGAGATATCGGGCGGCGAGGCGCAGAAAATCGCAATAGCGCGTGCATTATATAAGGACGCGCCGTTTATCGTCCTTGATGAGCCGACCGCCGCTCTCGACCCTATCGCGGAATTTGAAATGTACTCGAAATTCAACGAAATAGTGGGCGGCAAAACGGCGATATACATATCGCACAGGCTGTCGTCGTGTAGGTTCTGCGACGATATAGCGGTGTTCCACGAGGGGGAGCTGATACAGCGCGGCAGTCATGATGCGCTCATTGCTGACGAAAACGGCAAGTATCACGAATTGTGGCACGCTCAGGCGCAGTATTACTCGAAAAATAATGCAAACAGTGAATTTTAGAAGCTAACTTAAATTTATAGCAAAATATCTTTAATATCCAATAGACAATCTGCAATTACTGCATTAACAGCCATCAAAGTATTTTTGCCCTGATGTCCGTTGGCAACAAGAATACAGTCTATTCCCAATGCGTCAGCCGCTTCCTTGTCATGCGACGTATCGCCGATTAAAACAGCTTTTTCCGGCTTCACGCGTTCTATGTATGCTTTACCTATCTCAATTTTTCCCGTTGCATAAATATCTGATATCCCAAGTATTTCGTCAAAAAATATATCAATACCGAACGGTTTTATTTGCGTCAAAAGGTTCCCCAGTTCGGACGCGGACAGAACGGTCTGTCGTATTCCGCCACAGTGAAATTCGGCAAGAATCTCTTTAGCGTCAGGGAATAACGAGGCGCTGCTCCCATCGCTGTCATAGAGTTCAATGTATTCGACGGCAAGGGTTTCAAACGACTCTTTATCGAAATCAAATCCTACTCGGCTGTAATAGTCTTTTACCGGGAAGCCGAATACATTATGATATGCGTCAACCGACTCAAGAATAGGCAGTCCGCGACGTTTCAGCATTACATTCATGCACGCTATACACCAGCCGACATCGTCAAGCAATGTGCCGTTCCAGTCCCATATGATATGCGTATATTTTTTCATAGTATTTTAGCTGCGCTCCATTCTTTTATTAACAATATTGATAATTTTATAATATTTATATTTTCAAATCAACATTTTTGTGATAAAATTATATTAAAATTTTTTATGCGCAAGGAGACATATGAATACGAATATAAATATAGCAGTTTGCGACGACGAACAACAGCAAACGGAATATGTAAAAATGCTCGTGAGCAAATGGGCTGACGAGAGTAATATAAAAATAAATATAGAAATGTTTGACAGTGCGGAAAATTTCAAGTCTGCATGGGGCGAAAACAAAGCGTTTGACATACTTCTACTTGATATACAGATGGGCGGGCAGAACGGCGTCGGACTCGCAAAAGAACTCCGGCAGTCGGATACTAAGCTCGCGATAATTTTCATAACAGGCTTTGTCGATTATATGTCTGATGGTTACGACGTTTCGGCTCTGCATTACTTGATGAAGCCTGTCAAAGAAGACAAACTTTTTGAAGTTTTAGACAAAGCTGTATCAGGTCTGTATAAAACGGCGCGGACTATAATATTTCCCAAAACGGGCGGCGGCTTGAAAATAAAAGCGGACGATATTATGTATGCCGAGGTGCTGTCGCACACGGTCATGCTGTATCTCACAAACGGCAGAGATGAAGAATTTCAAATGCGTATATCAGACATGGAAGAATTGTTAGGCGATGGCTTTTTCAAATGTCACCGTTCGTATGTCGTGTCGGTGAAATATGTGCGGCGCGTGACAAAAACGGCAATTATTCTCGAAAACGGGCAGGAAATACCTCTGTCGCGCAATTTGTACGACAACGCAAATCAAATGTTTATCAAAAACAATTAGGGAGTATCAAATATATGAAAATAATAGATTTTATGTTTCGCGGGGCAATAGACCGGCGTATTTCCGCGTATCAGAACGACCTCATGGAAAAACACGTTACAGAAGTCGAAAACATATATAAGCAGATGCGCGGCTGGCGGCATGACTACCACAACCATATACAGACTATGAAAGCCTATCGTTCGCTCGGCGAAGATGAAAAGATTGACGAATATCTGAATTCATTAGAAACGGATTTGACAAGCGTTGACACGCTGATAAAATCGGGCAACGTTATGGCTGACGCGATGCTGAACTCGAAGCTGTCGCTCGCAAAAAGCCGGAAAATAGCCGTCAATGCAAAGGCTGTGGTTCCGAAAAGTATCACCGTATCTGAAATAGATTTGTGCGTAATCATCGGCAACCTGCTCGACAACGCAATCGAAGCCTGCCTGCGTATCGACGACGAAAGCAAACGGTTTATCCGTGTGTACATGGATATGAAGCGCAATGATTTATATATATCCGTGACAAACTCGTCAATCGGTAAAACACAGAAGCAAAACGGGCGGTATGTGAGCGGCAAAGGCGAAAGTCACGGATTCGGATTGATGAGGATTGACAAAATTGTAGATAAATATTCTGGGTATATCAAACGAAACGACGAAGACGGAGCGTTTACGTCGGAGATTATGCTGCCATTGTAGGGGATACATAAATTCGCCTACGGCGAATTTGGTTGCCGTGTCCTTTTTTACATTTCAGGTCGAAAAACATGCAATTCACGTAAAAGCAAAGACAAAATATAAAAGTCGTGATACAATTGCAGACATAGGAGGAATTAATCAATATGGAAAATATAAAAACAAAAACCAAAAAGCCGCCGTATTCGTTATTGGCGAACATGAAGTTTATATTTGGTAACATATGGAAATGGGACAAGTCTCTGTTAATCTACTGTGCCGCAAGAACACCTATTATCGCCGTACTTCCGTTACTCGGACTGTATATGTCAAAATTTGTGGTGGAAGCTGTGGAAAAAAGCGCAAGTATTGCAGTTTTGTCAGCATATATCTTAATTATTTCAGGCTGTTTACTTTTGCTTAACCTTTTAAATAATGATCTCAATGCAAAAATCCAATTTAGACAGTATTTTATCAGATTCAAATATATAACTATGGTGAACGATAAAATGATGGATGCTGATTACGAAAATATTGAAAATCCCGATGGGCAGACAAAACAGCAAAAGGCTTATAATAACGTGTATAGTGATACAGGAAGTTCGCAGGCAGTAATGAATATCGGAGTTAATTTTGTTTCAAATATTATAGGTCTCATATCTTATTCCGCACTGCTTTTTACATTAAATCCTATTATTTTTGTATTGTTATTTGCCACTACTATCGCGAATTATTATTTTCTGAAACTACATAGCAGGTGGGATTATAAAAACAGGGACAACTGGGTGCCTATAGACCGTAAACTTTATTATATTAACAGCAAATCAGGAGATTTTGAACAGGCAAAAGACATACGATTGTATGGTATGACACAATGGTTTAAATCGCTGTTCGACAAGATTTTAGGCGAGCGTAAAAAGTGGTATGTAAAAGCAGAGCGCACAGGATGCGCAGTAGATGTCGGTTCTGGAATATTAAATCTTGTTCGCGACGGCGGCGCGTATGCTTATCTGATATACCGCATGATTTCGCATAATCTCCCTGTATCGGATTTTGTCCTCTATTTCGGGATTATCGCGGGATTTTCAGGCTGGCTTTTAGGTGTTGTAAATAACATGAACGCGCTTAACTCAACAAGTTTAAATTTCTGCGATTTGCGCGAATTTTTTGATATGCCGGATAAATCAAACAGAGGAGAGGGAATTCCCATACCCGCCGAAACCAGCGCAATCAACTTTAAAAATGTATGCTATAAATATGCAGGGAGCGAAAATGACACGATAAAAAATATCAGTTTTGAAATTAAGAAAGGCGAAAAAATCGCGCTTGTCGGATTGAACGGAGCGGGAAAAACAACGCTTGTAAAATTAATCTGCGGTCTGTATTCCCCGACGGAAGGCGAAATACTGATAAACGGTGTTCCCACGAACAAATTTAATATCGAAGATTATTACACTATGTTCTCCGCCGTTTTTCAGGACATACATTTACTTCCGGTTTCGATAGCAAAAAATGTCGCTCTGTGCAATGAAGAAGAGATAGATTATACAAAACTCGAAGATAAAGTCAAACTGGCTGGGCTGTATGAAAAAATAGACCAACTGCCTGACGGATATAACAGTATTCTTATGAAAAGCGTCCATGAGAACGCAACAGACCTGTCAGGCGGTGAAAAACAGAAACTCGCGCTTGCCCGCGCTTTATATAAAGACGGCAGTATTATCGTCCTCGACGAGCCGACGGCTGCGCTCGACCCGATTGCCGAAAATCAGATGTATTTGAAATATAAAGAACTTACGGCGGGAAGAACATCTGTATTTATCTCGCACAGGCTATCCAGCACGCGCTTCTGCGACCGAATATTCTATATCGAAAACGGTGAAATAACAGAATTGGGCACACACGATGAACTTATAGCAAAAAACGGCAGATACGCCGAAATATTTAATATACAGAGCCATTATTACAGAGAGGCGGTTAACGATGTTGATAATGTTTAAAAAATTAACAGATGATGTAAAAATAATAAAACGCGGTTTTTCTGTTATACATGACACCCAATCTGGAGTTATCCTGCTGAATATAATCTGTGCCGTATTTGAAGCGGTAACGCCGTTTATAAATATCTATCTGTCCGCGGAAATATTGAACGAATTGGGCAGCGGCAAAGATATACGGAGATTGACAATACTTGTTGCTTTGACAGTCGGACTTAATCTGCTTGTTTATTTAATAAAGCAATTATTATACCGATTAATAAATATATGCAATTCGCTGTTTGAAAATAAATTGACAATGCGAATGAATAATAAAACTCTCTCCACCGACTACGCCAACATTGAAAATTTTGATACCCGGATGAAACGTCAGCGTATAAATGATTTGAGGAATGTAAACGGGCGGGGTATATGGTTTATGATTTATAATATGCGCAATATAATACGCAGTCTATTTGTCATTATTTTTGCCGCCGTAATGTCATATAAAATATTTTTTGTTTCGGATATTACAGGAGAAGGAACGTTTTATAATATAATCAATTCTCCGCTTGTATCGTTTATTATGCTCGCATTAATTATTATAAACGTCATTTTTACTATGTATGCAAACGCAACATCGGCAAAAAAGTCATATGTTTTATTTGACGGCGGTGTAACGTCAGCAAATACAGTCGCTGCGTATATAGTAGATTATGTAACCGGTTACAACGCCGGCAAGGATATACGGCTGTATAACCAGAAAAAGATGTTATCAGGAGAATTTTCGTCGTTGATCGACAAACTAAAACCAAATTTTAATCAACTGGAGAAAAACCAAAAAAAGTATGGTAATATAAATTCTGCGATGGCAGTTGTTATAAGTTGTCTTGTATATTTATTTGTAGGATTTAAAGCATTGGCAGGCGCGTTTTTAATCGGAAATATTCTTAAATATGTAGGAAGTATAAACGAGTTTATATCAGGATTCTCCGGCTTCATGAACGGGTTTACGGAATTCCGCAACAATAATGAGGCACTGAGAGCATATTTCGATTTTATGGAAATCCCCGACAGTCTTTTCCACGGCACGCTGACGACGGAAAAACGCGCCGACAACGAGTACGAGATAGAATTCCGCAATGTATCGTTCAAATACCCCGGCACTGATACTTACGCGCTCAAAAACCTTAACCTGAAATTCAACATCGGACAACGCATGGCAGTCGTCGGCATGAACGGGAGCGGCAAAACCACAATGATAAAATTATTATGCCGTCTCTATGACCCTACGGAAGGCGAAATAACGCTCAACGGAATCGACATCAAAAAGTACGACTACGACGAATATATGAGTATTTTCTCTGTGGTTTTTCAGGACTTCAAACTGTTCTCGTTCACGCTGGGACAGAACGTGACGACATCAGTTGATGTTGACGGAGAATGGGCGGCGAAATGTCTGTCTATGGCTGGTTTGGACGAAAGGCTGAGCAGTATGCCGAAAGGGTTAGACACGCCGTTGTACAAGGATTTCGAGGAGGACGGGGTGGAAATATCAGGTGGCGAGGCGCAGAAGATAGCGTTAGCGCGGGCATTGTACAAAGACGCGCCGTTCATCGTCCTCGACGAGCCGACTGCCGCACTCGACCCGATTGCGGAGTTTGAGGTGTACTCAAAATTCAACGAGATAGTGGGCGGCAAGACGGCGATATATATTTCACACCGGCTGTCGTCATGCCGGTTCTGCGACGATATAGCGGTGTTCCACGAGGGGGAGCTGATACAGCGGGGCAGTCACGACGCGCTTATCGCGGACGAGGGCGGCAAGTACCACGAGTTGTGGACGGCACAAGCACAGTATTACGCAGAAAATACGGGAAATCACTAAGAAACGATTAAAGATTTTGGACCATTTACAGTATATATCCAATCGTTGAAAGAGGCAGATTAAAGAAGTGTGTAAGTGGGAATAATCGCCATAAAAGAAAAAACAAGGAGGATTATCAGCTCGTATCGCTTCTATCTTTAGTTATTTTAACTAGTTTTTCGCATTATTATATTATCTCTTATTTAATTGCTCAAATTATAACGTATATTTTAGTTATTGTCAAATCATAAAAAGAACAAATATCTCAAAAATATTAAGAAATATCATATAATATATTGAATTTGTATTAAAAATACAACCTGTCAAAAGGTAAAAAAGAATAAAAAAGTTATAACAAAATGTATAAAAATAGAGCGATTTTACTGGAATATCGCGCCTAAAGGCAAGTAATTATTTCTTTGTCTAAATGTAATCCAAACCCGTCGGGATTTACCATCGGGACAATATATATCGAAACATCTCGAAGAATATTTCTCGCGCTGAAGCCGTATATGTTCGTATTATTGACATACGCCCGCAGTAAATTTTCCGCAAAGCGCATAATAACCGGCGTTGTTATCCATTCGTTAGCGTGGAAAGAGGCATTATAGAATACTTCTCTGACTCCGGTTCCTATGCGGATATATGGTAGCGGTTTGCACATCGCGCTATTGCCTATGTAATCCGTTTTTATAAATGGGTATATAGTTTTTAACGAGTTGATATTCATTACGAGTATATCATACGAATAGCTTATGTTGCCGGGCACGATGGTCCCAAACGGCACAACCAATTTCTGACCGATTTGCAGATTATATACGTTTATTCCCGGATTTGCCATCATTATTCCCGCTTCGCTGGCGGAATAAGTTCTGGCGAGGTTAAATACCGTATCTCCCGCTCTGACTGTATGTATATCATATCCGTTTATAAACGGCATTAAATTTAACCATGTGCTGTTTCCGACTATTCCGTCTGCGATAAGTCCCCTGTTCCGCTGATATGCCATGACTGAATTATGTGTCTGACTTCCGAAAACACCGTCAATATTGCCTGTAAAAAATCCTAATCTCTTCAATACACTTTGTAAAAGTTCGACGATTGGTCCCGTCGAACCGGTTCTTAACGTTTCCATATTTAGCATATAATATATTATCACCTCAGGATTATTATATGCTATAATATAATGTAGGGACACGACTACAATTAACAATTAATAATTAACAATGAGAGGATAACGATTAACAGTATGGCATTTTCATTTGCAATAAATAAACCGGAAAATATCGGAAAAACATTGGCGGCTGTCGAACGCACAGTCCGCAGCGGAGGCGGATATTTTTCGGGAAACGAACAAAGCGGGTATTTTTCAGGAAAAGGAGTAAACGGCAGGTATTCCGTCGGGGATAAAATTATTATAACAATTACAAAAAAACCGATGCTCGCGAGCGATTCTATGGTAAAATCTATAATCGCGGATTATTTTACGCAGAAATAAAAATTTTTACAAAATTTACGCAAAACGTAGGGGCGACATTTGCCGCCCCTACGTTTTTATATTTTCTTACCCCGCAGCCGTAATTTTCCCGTCTCGGACGTTGATAATTCTGTCCGCGCGTTTTGCTATGTTTATATCGTGTGTTATCAATATTATAGTTTTGCCCTCATTGTTTTTCAATTCTGTCATGAAATCGAGTATTTCAAAACCGGTTTTCTGATCAAGTGCGCCTGTGGGTTCGTCTGCCAATATAATCGGGCAGTTGCTTACAAGAGCTCTTGCGATTGCCACCCTCTGCTGCTGACCGCCTGATAATTCGTTCGGACGATGCCTCCACCTATCGGATAATCCTACAGTATTGAGCGTTTCCAACGCTTTCTTTTTTGCTGTTCCGTAACTATGTCCGGCAAGTAGTAATGGCAGAGCGACATTGTACATGGCGTTATACTTTGGTATCAGGTTAAAACGCTGGAATACAAAACTTATTTTCTGGTTTCTTATTTTCGCGTAAACATTTTCGCTCTGCCTGTTTATATCTATTCCGTCGAGCATATATGAACCAGAGTCCATGGTGTCAATAAGTCCGATAAGATTCATCAGGGTGGTTTTACCCGATCCGGACGGACCGAGTATAGCGAGAAACTCGCCGTATTTTACGTTAAGCGACACGTTATCCAGAACAACCAATTTATTTTCGCCTTTGCCGTACGCCTTGCATATATTGTTTATTTCTATAACATGATTCTCAGAATTTATTTTATTTACTGTAATCTGCGTATCGGTCATGTTAATCATTCCCCGTTTCTGTTGTATTATCCGTCGTTTCACCTGTGCCGGTTGGTCTGTTATTCCTCGCATTCTGGAAACTTGCCATTTCGTCCGGGGTCATTGCGGTGACTTGGGAAATTATGATTTTATCTATAGTTTTTCCGTCCGGTTTATATGAGACATCTATCACATTTCCCGCTTGGATATCTGTAAGCTGGATTTCCGTTTCCACGTTGTTTCCTTTGTCGTCATGCGTCAACGCGTAAATCGGATATCCTACGGGGATTATAAAATCCTGCGTTTCGCCTGTATAATTCATTGGCGTGCCGGAAATACGGTTTGTGCCGCCGCCTGTGCCTCTTGTCCGCGTGACGGGATTGCCCGAACTATCAGTCGGCGTAACAGGGTCGCCGTTGCTGTCGGTCGGAATATTGCCTATATAATAACCGCCGTTGCCGTTTCCGCCATTGCCGCCGCCGACATAAGTTCCGTTACCTGCATTTGCGCCCTGACCGCCGTTTCCTCTGTTGCCGTATGTAACTGCGTTTCCGTTGCTGTCGGTTGGCGTTACGGGATTTCCGTTGCTGTCGGTCGCACGAGTCCGTCCGCCGAAATTGCCGCCGTTTGCGCCGCCGAATACCTGACGCAAAGCGTTCGGGTCAGTGACATTCAGCGTTCCGTCTGCATTTACCGTAACGCCATCAATTTTTGTTCCGTTGTAAGATATGCTTCCGTCGTCGTTTAACGTAACTCCGGCTGGAAGATTATTCTTGTCGAGCGTCATTCCCTGTATACCGTTACCCCCGCCGAAACCGCTCATGGAATTGTCTCCGGGAACGGGGACGCCGGTGTCCGGCATGACGGCTAAATTGACCGTCGCCATATTCCCGACTATATTGCTTATCCCGCCGTATAAGTCCCCGCTGCTTGCACTATTCTGCGCGTCGCCGCTCACGCCTGCATTGTCGGACGCAGAATTTTTTGCCCCGCACGAAGTCGTGAATATAAACGCTGCGCACAATATACATGCCAATATTATGGCTGTTATGTTTTTTTTCATAAATATTAACCCCTTAATATATTTATTCTTTATTCAACGCGTCTATCGGTTTAAGTTTGGAGGCTTTCCACGCAGGGTAATATCCGAAGAATATGCCTGTGACCACAGAGAACCCTAATCCTAATAATATGCCGCCCGACGACGCCAAATAGTCTATTCCGAAATATTTCAGCACGATCGGCGCAGTCACGCTTAAACAGACTCCCAAGGCTCCTCCGATTATACTGATGAAAAACGCTTCGAATAAAAACATCGACAGTATCGTGCGGCGCTTTGCCCCTAAACTCTTTAATATGCCGATTTCCCGCGTCCGCTCGCTTACCGCAACCATCAGCACGTTCATAATTCCTATGCCGCTCACTATCAGCACTATCGCCGCAACTGCCATCAACAGCATAGCCATTGTGTTGGATGTTTTTAACGCCGACGATAACGTGCTTCCTACGTCGGATACGTTATACACAGAGGCATTCCCGCAGATTTCCGCTATGTACGCATTGATTTCGTCGATCGCAGGCTGGACTGATTTTATATCGTTTGCAAGGGCGATATATGCCGTCTGACCGCTTCCGACATTTCGCACCATAAATCCGCCGCCGCCGGACACGCCGCCGGATGTATACTTAATTGCCACATCGTACGGAATCAATGCGTCGCTGTCGACGGAGGTATCCCTGCCGCTTGATATGCCGCCGCTTCCGCCAACTCTCTGGAGTATGCCAACCACCGTGAAACTCAGCCCCTTTATTTTAACCGTGTCGCCGATTGCTTCGGACAAATCGTCGTATGTGCCATCGAATAAAGTGTGAGCGAGATCGTTGCCGAGAACTGTGACCTTGTTTCTCGCCGTGCCGTCGTCGTCGGTGAAATAATCCCCGCATTCAAGATACAGGTTTGTTATGCCGAAATAGTCCTGGTTCACTCCTATTACGGGGGAAGACTGCGAAGTTGTGCCGTACACCACCGGAGAAGACGTCGTGGTGCTTATGCCGACCGCTTTTACATGGTCGAGTTCGTTGGGCATCTCCATAACGTCGCTCTCGGTCAGAAGACGGGTCACGGATCTCTGCCGTGAGCCTCCTCCGCCGTTGTCGCTGATTCTGAATGCTTGACCGCCGCCGTTCCTCTGCGCTTCCGTGATGTTTATGGTCTCGACAGACAGCCTTTTATACTCTGCGGTTACGCTCGCTTCTCCGGCTCTGCCTATTCCCACAACCATTATTATCGTAAACGAGCCGATTATAATTCCCAAAGACGTCAATATTACCCTGAATTTATTTGCCATTATGCTTAAAAATACGCTTCTTAACTGTTCCGTTAATTTCATGATAGGCTCACTCCCATTATAGCCACCCATTCGCCCTCGGACAATCCCGAGGTAACCTCGGTTTGAGTGCCGTTTGATAATCCGCAGGTGACTGCGCGCTGTTCAAGATTTTTGTCGTCGGTTCCGTTCTTTGCGACGTTTACATACTGCTGACCGTTATCGACATATATCGCCTTATTCGGGATTAACAGGACATTGTCGTCCTCTTTCTGGACGAATGTCAGAAATACGCTCATACTGTCTTTTATATCGGACTGTACCTGATTTAATTTTCCTGTAACTGTGTATGTGGTGATTCCGGACGAGTCTATCGTCGGTATGCTGCTTATAGTTGTGACCGTAGCGTCCACGACTTCGCTGTTCAGGGCGTCTATCTCCACTTTTATCGGCATTCCGACCGTAACGTTATTGATATCGCCTTCAGCGACGTTTGTCGTAAGATAAATCGCGGAAGTGTCGCACAGAGTGATTACTCCGTTGTTAGCCGCGTTTATGGCTCCCATAATCGCCGTTGCCGCGCTGTCGGTTCCTGTGACAAGCTCGCCGACTTTTTTCGAGACGCTTAATATCGTGCCGTCAATCGGAGCGACTATTTTAATCTGCGCCAGACTGTTCTGCGCAGTCTGAACCTGATTTTGGGCGTCGTTGACATTATACTGCGCGCTGTCCACAGAAGTTGTGGAACTCTTCATTTCCGCGATTTTTTTGGTTTCATTATCGATATTCGTCTTCAGCGTCTGAAGACTGTTCTGATAGGCTTCCTGAGCTTTTGTAAGGCTTACCTGCGCGGCGCCGAGAGCCTCGGCGGCATCATTATACGAGTTCTGAGCATTATATAAAGTGTTCTGAGCGTTTGTCACGTCCGTCGTGATATTTGTGTTGACATATGTATCTTCAGCTCTGGATTTATCGTCTACGGCTTTTGTGTACGCAGTCTGCGAGTCGTCGACTGCCTGCTGCGCAGAAACTAAACTTTTCTGGGCGTTTGCGACGGTCGTTGTAAGTGTGGTTTTTAAAGCCGCCTGAGCGTTGGCTAAACTCGACTGCGCGTCTGTGACCGACTGCTGCGCGCTGTCCACTTTGCTCTGCTGGTTGGCGAAAACTTGATCGACCGACTGCTGTGCGGCGTCATATGCCTGCTGTGCTGTGGTCACAGCCGTCTGCGCGTTTGTTATATATGTCTGCAATGCCCTGTCCTTGTTTGTGAGCGCGGTATTATACGCAGTGGTGGCATCGTCCAAAGCTTGTTTTGCGGTATCTGCGGTTTTCTTAGCCGCATCTACGGTCGCCTGATACGCCGTGTAAGAGGTGTTGTATTTCACCATCTGATTTGTATATGTCTGCTGCGCCTGATTCAATGTGTTCTGCGCTTTGGTCAGAGCCGCCTGCGCCGTATTTTCAGCCGTAACTGCGCTGTCGTACAATCCCTGATATAAATCCAGATAAGTGTTTGCGACCGCGCCGGTGTTATTGCCGTTATTGTTGTTGAATTTGTAGTTATTGAGTCTTTCTAAGGCTGTCGCGGTGTCGTCCCTTGCGGAAAGATATGTGTTGTTTGCTTCGTTATACGCGGTTTGCGCGTCTGCGACTGCCTGCTGATATTCGTCTAAAAGCGCCGGAGGGTTTTTCTGCGCGTCCGTTAATGCGGAGTAAGCCGTGTTATAGTCGCTCTGACGTCTGTCGAGGGTAGTCTTAGCCGAAGATATCGACTGGTCATACGTATATGAATCGAATTGTTTGGGATTTGCACTCATAGCGTCTGTCAGAGTTGCGTTGGCGGTGTCCAGATCCTGTTTCTTCTGCGCGGCGTTCTGCAGTGCGCTTTGCATGGTAGAGTCATAATACTGGCTTGAATTGGCTTTTGCGTCGGCAAGCACCTTCTGGGCGTCGGCGAGAGTTTGCTGGCTGCTTGCGAGCGTCTTTTTCAGATTGTCGATATTATAGTCGTCATACGCGCCTTTGCTGAACGAAGACAAATCTGACTGCGCTGAGGCTAACGCCGTCTGCGCGGTTGCCAAGTCAGCTTGTCTGCGTTGTAATGTAGTCTGTGCGCTGGTTATTGCCTGATCGTATGTATATGTATCAAAATCTTTGAGCGATTCTGATTTAGCTTTGTTCAATGCGGTCTGGGCGTCGTTCAGGTCTTTTTGTCTGCGCGCCACTGTAGTTTGGGAGTCTGTGATTGATTTCTGGTAGCTGTAATCGTCGAAAGGGGTGCTGTACTGCTGCTGCAATGACTGCAGATTTTGTTGTTCCGTTTCGAGATTGGTCTTGGCTGTGTTGACGGCGTCCTGATATGCGGACTGCGCTTTTTCGAGATTAATCTGAGCGGTCTGGAGCGCGCTCTGCAGGTCGGTGTCGTCGAGCTGGGCGAGCACGTCGCCTTTTTTTACAACGCTTCCGGCTGAGACGTCTATCTCGCTGATTTTGCCTGACACCTCAAAATTCAGCGGGGTTACGGGGAGCGTGATAGTTCCGTCCGCAGTAAGCCCGACTAACAGGTTGCTTTTTACGACCTGTTTCAGCGTCGTTTTTGTGCTTGCCGTGTCCGCCGCGGCGCTCGTGCATCCTGCCAGTCCGGCAGTCAGCAGGAACATTGCGGCGAGCAGTAATGCTAATAAGTTGTATTTCTTGAATTTATTGGTTTTCATAGATTTTATTATTCACCTCAGATTTTTAATTTTTGTGCTGTGTCTGCTGATGTGCAGTTATCGAGGGCGGTTGCCGAGATGCAGACTATCGCATTTCGGCGGAACTCCGCCCTGCAAATTTCCGTTATTGCGTTTTTATTTCAGAGTGACTGTGAAATCATAGCTGTCGCCGTTTCTGTAGACGGTTACAGTGACTTTATCACCGGATTTATGATTGTTCTTGATATTTGTCAAATCGTCGACCGACTTAACTGTCGAGCCGTCCACGGCAGTGATTATATCACCGATTTGCAGACCTGAATTCGCGCACGCGCCGCTCGCGTCTATTGATGCGATTTTAAATCCCTGCGGTATTTTTTTCTGCGTCGATTCAGCCGATGTGACTGTTGAGCCTGTTATGCCGAAACTTACTGCCGACGTCGACGCCGAACCTGAAGATCCTGAATTGTTAGAATTGTTGGAATTACGCCCGTTGTTTGTACTGCCTGAACCCGGATTGCCGTAAATATATGTGCCTCCGTTAGAGTTGGAATTTCCGCTGTTTCCGCTGCTCGAACTTGCCGAACTGTCGGTTTTAGTGCCGTTTTTGCGCATATCGTCGAGTATCGGTTTCGCGGAGCTTATCGGGATTGCAAATCCCATGCCCTCGTAATCCGACGAAGAAAGTTTCATTGCGTTTATGCCTATGACCTGACCGTTCATATTGACAAGCGGACCGCCGGAGTTGCCGGGATTTATCGCCGCGTCGGTCTGGATTACCGTCATGTTTCTGGTATCGGTTATAGCAATTTGCCTGTTGACTGCGGAGATTATGCCGAATGTGCTTGAACCGGCGAAATCAATTCCGCCCGGACAGCCTATTGCGACTACGAATGCGCCGTCAACTGCCGCATCTGAATTGCCGAGTGTCGCAACGGTAAGATTTGCCGCATTTATTTTTATTACTGCCAAATCTGCATCTGCGTCGTATCCGATGACTTGAGCGTCATACTGTTTGCCTGAATTCAATACGACTGTAATTGAGTCTGCGTCCTGTACGACATGATAATTTGTGGCTATGTAGCCGTCTGCGGTAAGTATGAATCCCGAACCCGCGCCCTGCTGAGTATATGATTGATTACCGCCGCCGAAGCCGAAGAATCCGTAATAATTGTTTAACGAGACCTGGCTTGTCGTTTCAATGCATACGACCGACGGTTTGACTTTGCTTATAACGTCCGAAACCGTGAGAGGAGCGTTATTTCCGTTTACCAACGCCGTATTTGTCAACCCGCTGTTATTGCCGGAATTCTGGTTCAATGCTGACGCCGACTGATTTTCGTGAAGCACGCCGAGCGTGAAGTTTAGTAATACTCCGGATGTCGCAGCACTGATTAAAAACATGACGCACATCAATACCGCGAATATTTTCACTCCCGCGCGTTTTTTTGTCTTTTTAGTTTTAACCGGCGCGTCCGATTGGGCTTCCTGTACTTCCTGTAATTGTAAAACGTTTAAATCATTTATATTATTATCAAAATTTTCTGACATAATGTTTTCCCCCTGTAAAATAAATTTGATTAACTTTATGTTTTATATGATAAACCTTAATTATTGCAGGAGTTATACGAAAACAGGGTAAAAATAAATCAAGATTTCGGCATATCAAGAGTATTTGTCTATATTTTGCCGCAAATGTTATAACGCCTGAAAAATTCTCAAACATTTTCCCGTCCGTTTCAAAATTTACATTTTCTTTGCGGGCACTGATGTTTTTATTTCATAAATTTATGTTTTAATACTACAATACGGCTATAATCTGCGCAAAAAATAATTCAAAAATCAATTAAGGAGATATAATTTCTTGGTTAATATTGCAAGGCGGTTTTTTTCCGTAAACCATATGCTCAAACCAAACCAATACACGAACGATACTCTGCCTAAATCAAAAGAAGTCTACGCGATTACAATGAAAACCGCGTATCCGTCAATTATAGAGACGTTTCTAATAGGGCTTATGAGTTTAGCTTCCAATATAATGGTCGGCGCGTTGGGCGGCACAGTCGGCGACAATGCAATCGCCGCCGTAGGGATTACCGGTCAGCCGCGAATGGTGCTGTTTGCCTGCGTGTTTTCGCTGAATGTCGGCGTCACGGCAGTTGTCGCAAGGCGCAAAGGCGAGGAAGACCGCGTAAAAGCTAACGAGACTTTATCGCAGAGCTTAGTCATATGTTTTATAATCGTAATATTAATGGCAATAATCGGCAATACATACGCAAAACCCCTCATGCTTCTTGCCGGGGCAAAAGAGAATACGCAGATACTCGATTTTGCCGTGCAGTATTTTCAGATAACGTCAATAGGTTTTATATTTTCCTCGCTTGCAATGGTGATGAACGCGGGACAGAGAGGCGTGGGGAACACAAAAATCTCTATGGTCAGCAATCTGACCGCCGACACAACAAGCCTGATTTTCAACTATTTATTAATCGACGGCAATTTGGGATTCCCCAGATTTGGAGTCAGAGGCGCGGCGATATCCGTGCTTATCGGAAACATAGTCGGATTTTCGATGTGTCTTATAAATCTGACAGTCGCCGCAAAAGAAGACAGGTTTTTGAAGCTCAGATTCAAACTGTCGAATTTCAAGTTGAGGGCGGAAACGTTAAAAAGCGTGGCAAACGTGAGTTTGTCCGCACTTGTCGAGCAGGTCTGTATGCGCATAGGATTTTTTACATACGCAAGATTAGTCGCTGGTCTTGACACTCCGACAATACCTGCTCTGACTACATACACCGTCTGCATGAATATACAAAATATGTCGTTCACATTCGGGGATGGATTGAATATCGCAACATCGTCGCTTGTGGGACGAAGTTTAGGAGCAAAACGTCCGGATATGGCGATAGTCTACGGCAAGACATCGCAGAGAATCGGCTTGGTGATTGCAAGCGTATTGATGTGCGTATTTTTCTTCGGGCGGTATCATTTAATCGGGTTGTTCACGCACACTGACAAAGTTTTGCAAATGGGCGGGGTGATTATGCTTTTAATAGCATTCGCGTGTCCGTTCCAGATATGTCAGGTGGTGTTCAACGGGTCGCTCAGGGGCGCGGGGGACACGAAGTTTGTGGCGGTTACGTCGTTTATCAGCATAACGTTTGTGCGTCCGATACTGACTTGGATTTTCTGCTATCCCATAGGGTGGGGGCTGACAGGAGCGTGGCTGTCGCTTGTAGCCGATCAAATGATGCGGTTTAGCCTGTCATTTTGGCGGTTTTCCAAAGGGGAATGGACGAAGAAAAAAGTGTGAAAAAATTTCGTAATATAATATAAATAAAGGGAAATTTATTATTTTAATAAATGGAGAAAAAAGGTAAAATATGTATATAATAGGAATAGATATAGGCGGGAGTACGACAAAAATATGCGGGTTCAAAATCGGAGATAAGATCCTAATAAAACCGCTGTTTATAAAAGCGAGCAATCCAGTCGCGTCGTTATACGGGGCATTCGGGGAATTTACGTATGTCAACAAAATAAAACTCTCTGAAATACAGAAAATTCATGTGACCGGCGTAGGTTCTACTTTTATATCTGACAATATACACGGAATAAATACGGAAATCGTCAGTGAATTTGAGGCGCTCGGCAGAGGCGGATTGTATCTTTCCACTCTAAGCGAAGCCATTGTCGTCAATATGGGAACCGGCACGACTATCGTTATGGCAGGAAATAACGGCAAAAATATATATCTCGGCGGCACTGGAGTAGGAGGCGGTACTTTAACAGGATTGTCAAAAATGCTGTTAAATATAGGAAGCACAGATAATATTATAAAGCTGGCAGAAAACGGAGATTTAAAAAATATCGATTTAAGAATAGGCGATATTACGAAAAAAGACATAATACCCGGTATGCCGGATTATATGACTGCATCGAATTTCGGGAAAATCAGCGACCTTGCGACGAAATCCGATATAGCATTAGGAATTTTAAACATGATTTATGAAACGATAGGAATGATAAGCATATTTGCAGCGAGACAGTTTGCGTTAAAAGATATTGTTTTGACGGGAGGAACTTTAACGGATATTCCACAGAGCCGTGAAATTTTCACCAAATTAAATAAAATGTTCGGAGTAAATTTTCAAATACCGGAATATGCGCGTTTCGGCACGGTTATTGGAGCGGCATTGTGTGCGGAGGAGATACAAAGTTTATAAAAAAATGCTGGAAAAAAATTTTTTATTGAAATTTCAAAAAAGTGCTTGACAAAGAGTATGGGATATGATATAATAGAAAAGCTGTCGGAAATAGACATGACAAAATTCAGCAAAAAATCAGAGACATGTTAATACAGCAAAGCATAGTGCTGACCTAAAAGTCGTTGGCAAGAAGGACCTTGAAAATTGAACAACGAAGAAAGAGAAGGATTGAAGGAACCAACCGAGGTTGGGGAAAACAATTCAGGTAAGGAACAAAGAGAGACACATACTGAGAAAGAATCAGAAGTGTGAACGGAGTTTCTTGTCAATAGACTGAACTTTTTTTCTAACAAGTTCAGTAAAA
>WQYZ01000055.1 GCA_009780985.1 Oscillospiraceae bacterium
AGAAGTAAACGAGGCATACGAGGTGTTGTCCGACCCCGAAAAAAAATCCCGCTACGATTCATACGGGCACGCTGGCGTTGACCCAAATATGAACATGGGCGGCGGAGGTTTTGATTTCGGCGGCGGATTCGGCAATTTCGGCGTGGACGATATATTAAACAGCTTCTTCGGGGGAGGGTTTTCTTCGTCGTATTCAACGACGGAACGCAGAAACGCGCCTCAAAGGGGCGACGATATTCATCAGAGACTGATTATATCGTTTGAGGAAGCTGTTTTCGGCTGTGCCAAAGAGATAAATTATTCGAGGATAGAAACATGCGAAGACTGTTCAGGCTCGGGAGCGACAAAAGGTTCGTCAGCCGAGACCTGTTCCGCGTGCGGCGGAACAGGTACTGTTAAGACGCAGAGAAGAACGCCTTTGGGGATTATGCAGTCGTCAAAGGCTTGCGAAGTATGCCACGGCTCCGGGAAAGTGATAAAATCCCCGTGCCCGACATGCAAAGGAAATGGTCTTGTGCGCAAAAACAGCAAAAAAGAAGTCATTATTCCCTCAGGAATAGACGACGGGCAGAAAGTCGTAGTGCGTAATCAGGGTAACGCCGGTATGAATAATGGTGCGGCGGGAGATTTGATTATAACTATCGGAGTGCGCCCTCATGCCGTATTTGAACGCGAAGGGTATAATATATTCTGCGAAATTCCCATAACGTTTGTCGAGGCCTCGCTCGGAGCCGAAATAGACGTTCCGACGCTTGAAAACAGTGAAAAATATACTATTCCCGAAGGCACTCAGACTTCGACTGTATTTACATTAAAAAATCGCGGGGTTCAGCACATAAATAACGCAAAACAGCGCGGGGATTTATATTTTAAGGTTATAATCGAAGTCCCTACAGGATTAACTGAAAAGCAGAAAAGTATCCTTCGCGAATTCAACGAGAGCTGTGGAAATAAAAATCACACTAAAAAAGACAGCTTCTTTAAGAAATTCAGAAAAAATTGAAAGTAATCAATAAATAAATTATTATGAGGGACACCGACTGAGCTTCGCTCAGTCGGTGTCCTTATGGTAATATTTTACTTTGCATAGAGCGAATTATTTATAATTATATGAGAAAGAATAAATACTGTATTTTATCATGTAAATATTTCACATAATCGTGAGGAAAATTCCAATGATACGTTCAGCAATGCAGAGAATTAAACAAAAGAGAGCGTTATACGCACAGCTCATATTTACGGTGCTGGCGTTTTTTATCATGGTTGTTTTAAGTTATCTTTTCGCAGTAAATATCGTCCGCAACGACATAAAAAACAATACGGAGAACGTTCTGTCTCTTGAACAGTCTAAAATCGCATCTGACCTGACAGAGCCTGAATCGACTTTAGGCAGCTTTTCTCAAACGGTGCGCGCCATGATACTACAGGGGGCGAATAAGGCAGCATTACGGGAATATATTGTCGACATGACCCAATATATGCGGGAAAACGCGAGCCGCATGTCGAATTACAACGGCCTTTACGGATATTTTGAGACGCTGCCCGGAGGTCCTGTAAATATAAACGGCGCCGGATGGATTCCGCCGGAAGATTATATACCGCAGGAACGTCCGTGGTATAAATTAGCTGTGGAGTCAAAGGGGGAAATTGCCAAAACCCCGCCGTATATAGACAGTATTACCGGTAACCCCGTTCTCACGTACGCTCGCTGCCTTTATGATAATAATTGGCGACGGTTAGGCGTCGTCGCAGTCGATGTATCGATTAATGAACTCGGAAAGAATATCGTAGAAACTGCGCTTTCGAGCGGAGGTTACGGAGTATTGTTAAGCCAGGATTTGGTAATCCTGGCTCACCCAAATCCGGATTTTGTAGGCAGAAATATACGCGACAAAGATCTGCCGATTCATATTTACGCGGACGATTTGATTAACGGGACAGACCTTTCAAAGTGCCCGGTAAATAACTGGAAAGGCGAAGAATGCGTCTTATTTTCCCAGAAGCTTCCTAATGGATGGCATATTTTACTTATGACGCCAAAAGGTCCGTATTACAAAAGCGCGACAAATATGGCTCTTATTCTCGGCACTCTGGGCACGGTTCTTGCTGCTTTTCTTATCGCTATCTTAATACGCATAGATGCAGCAAAGAATAAATCTGATGCGGAGAGCAGACAAAAAAGCGCATTCTTGGCAAATATGAGCCACGAAATCCGCACGCCGATGAATGCCATTATCGGCATGACAAATATCGGAAAAACTGCCGTCAGCACAGAGCGCAAAGATTATTGTTTCGCAAAGATCGAAGACGCTTCGCGGCACTTGCACGGCGTCATCAGCGATATTTTAGATATGTCCAAAATTGAATCCAATAAATTCGAACTTTTTTATGCGGAATTTTCTTTCGAAAAAATGCTTCAGCGGATTGTCAATATCGTAAATTTCCGCATTGATGAAAAGCGTCAAAAATTCACTGTGCACATTGACAAGGATATTCCTAAATTCCTGATCGGAGACGATCAGCGGTTATCGCAGGTCATAACAAACTTATTGGGCAACGCCGTTAAATTCACGCCTGAAAACGGCTCAATAAACTTAGATACTCGCTTATTAGAAGAAGAAAACGGTCTTTGCACCATACAAATATCCGTGACCGACACTGGTATAGGAATAAGCCCGGAGCAACAGGCACGTCTGTTTCGTTCGTTCCAGCAAGCCGAGTCTGACACAACACGCAAATTCGGCGGCACGGGATTGGGGCTTGCGATTTCTAAGAATTTAGTTGAAATGATGGGCGGGAAAATATGGGTAGAATCGGAACTTGAAAAAGGTTCCACATTTGCGTTTACAGTACAAGTTAAACACGTGGTCGAGCAAAAACAAGAAATTTCAGGCATAAACTGGGATAATATCTGCATCCTCGCGGTGGACGACGACTCCGAATTTTTAGAATTTTTCAAGGAAACCGCACAAGGGTTAGGTTTATACTGCGATACCGCCTTAAGCGGCGAGGCTGCGCTCCGGCTTATTGAAAACAATTCATATAACTTTTTTTTTATTGACTGGAGAATGCCTGGTATGGACGGTATAGAACTTACAAAAACTTTGAAATCAATCGCACCTGCCGGGGAAAACTCCGTTGTGACTCTGATTACCGCTGCAGATTGGAGCGAAATCGAAGAGACCGCTAAAAAATCGGGTGTTGATAAATTTTTATCTAAACCGTTTTTCCCTTCTTATATCACCGATGTCATAAATGAGTCTATCGGAATCCGCAAAATGCAATCTACGGAAAATCAATCGGATATTTACGGCATCTTCGACGGATTTTTTATTCTTCTGGCAGATGATGTGGAAATCAACCGTGAAATTGTCATAACAATGCTTGAGCCGACACTTGTCGCCATTGACAGCGCAGAAAACGGCGCGGAAGCTTTCCGAATGTTCAATGAAGCGCCGGAAAAATATGATGTCATTTTGATGGACGTACAAATGCCCGAAATGGACGGCTATGAGGCTACGCAATGTATCAGGGCTCTCGACATTCCGAACGCTAAAACGATCCCTATAATAGCCATGACTGCGAACGTTTTTCAGGAAGATATCGAGAAGTGTTTAAAATCCGGTATGAACGACCACATCGGAAAACCTCTGGATTTAAATGAAATGTTGAACAAATTACGTCGTGCTCTATTAAAATAATTGAATTTACTATTTTGAAAATCTTAAACATATTATAGGAGCGGTTTAATCCGCCCCTATAATAATTTTTATCTTACGGATAAAAATTTACTGTAAATCTTTTTTATTTTTGAGCCACGGCATAGCAGCGCGGAGTCTTTTGCCTACTTCTTCGACGGGGTGAGCCGCGTCTATCGCTTTCTGCCTGTTGTAATTAGGACGTCCGCTCTGGTTTTCCAATATCCAGTTTTTGGCGAAAGTACCGTTCTGTATCTCCTGCAGGACTTTCTTCATCTCTTTGCGGGATTCTTCGTTTATTATGCGCTTACCCACCATCATATCGCCGTATTCTGCTGTATCGGATACAGAATAACGCATGCCGGCAATGCCGTGCTCGTAAATTAAATCAATTATAAGTTTAAGTTCGTGGCATACTTCAAAATACGCGGACTCCGGCTGATAACCCGCCCCGACGAGCGTGTCGAATCCGGCGCGTATCAATTCGCTTAATCCGCCGCATAAAACAGCCTGCTCGCCGAACAAATCAGTTTCCGTTTCTTCTTTGAACGTGGTTTCAAGCACGCCGGCTCTCGTGCAGCCTATTCCTTTGGCGTAAGCTAAAGCGTAATCGTGCGCTTTACCCGAAGCGTCTTTTTCGACTGCAACAAGCCCCGGTATTCCGGTGCCCTCTGTGTATAAACGGCGGACCATATGCCCGGGTCCTTTAGGCGCAACCATCACCACGTCAACGTTTGACGGAGCGATAATCTGTCCGAAATGAATGTTAAATCCGTGCGAAAAACATAAAATCTGTCCGTCTTTCATATTCGGCGCGATTTCAGTTTTATAATTTTCAGCCTGTTTTTCATCCGGAATAAGTATTTGAATAAAATCAGCTTTTTTAACAGCTTCAGGAACCGTCAGAACTTCAAATCCGTCGTTCTGCGCGACTTTTACTCTTGCGGAATCAGGACGGAGCGCGACGATCACTTTTAAGCCGCTGTCTTTCAAATTCTGCGCCTGCGCGTGTCCCTGACTGCCGTAGCCTATTACGGCGATTGTTTTGCCCTGCAATAAATTAATATCAGCGTCATGGTCATAATACATTTTCATAATTAAAATTCCCCTTTGTTTTTTATTATTATTTTTTATATAATTTTACTTTTGCTCTGCAAGATTAATTTACAACACAGATAGCTCCGGAACGCACTATTTCTATAATACCGTAATTCTCCAGAGTTTTTATTGTGTTGTCAAGTTTCTGAGTGTCTCCTGCAACTTCTATTGTCGCCGAAAATTCGCCTATCCCTACTATTTTTATTTTAAGTATATCGCAGGTCTGGAGTATTTCGGATCGCCTTTCGGCTGGGCAGTTTATTTTTATCAGCATAAACTCCCGTATTGTAACGTCTTTTCCCGCAGCGTCATACACTTCTATTACTTCGGTTATACGCCCTAACTGATGTATTAAAAGCTGCGCTTCATCCTCGGAGCATAAAACCGAAAAAGTAAGATGATATACTTCCGGGTTGTCCGTTACGCTTGTCACAAAACTCTCGATATTGTATCCCCTGCGGGTGAAAAATCCCGACATTCTCGACACCACGCCCGGTTTGTTGTCAACTTTCGCTACGATTATATGTTTTAATTTATCAACGCTCACCGGCTATTCTCCCTCCTTTTCCAATCCCAATATCATTTCGTGATTACTTTTGCCCGACGGAACCATGGGAAATACGTCTTCTTCCGGGTCTGTCAGAACATGGACGAGAATTGTCTCGTTACTGTTTATAATATCTTCTATATTTTCGTTCAGTTCCTGCCGGGTATTGATTGTTATTCCCTTTATTCCGTAAGCCGCCGCTATTGCCGCAAAATCCGGGTTGTCGTCGAGCACTGTCTGCGAATATCTGCCGCCGTACAGAATTTTCTGCCATTGAGTGACCATGCCGAGCCTGTTGTTGTCAAGAATAAATATTTTAACGGGTATATTTGTCTTTCTGACAGTCGCGAGCTCCTGAATATTCATCTGAATCCCGCCGTCCCCGGAAAATAATATAACTTGTCCGGTTGTTTTTCCGAAAGCCGCGCCGACCGCCGCGGGAAGTCCGAACCCCATTGTCCCCGCTCCGCCGGAAGTTATAAAAGTGCCGGGAGTTTTGTGCCTTGTTTCCTGCGCGGCTATCATCTGGTGCTGACCTACGTCTGTTACATACGACACATCGCGGTTGTCGCATAAATCCGTTACTGTTCTTATTAATTCGCGCATTTTCAGTTTGCCCAAATAAAATGTCTTTGCTATCTTCGCATTCCGTTCATACATTTTCTTTTCGACGTCTAAGAGTTCATTATGCCATTCTTTCCATGCTGCGATTTTACTTTCGGGGATATCCAAATCAAGCAAATTCGCAAAAAATTCCGCCGAATCCGTTACAACCGGAATATTTACTTTTACATTCTTCGAAATTTCGGCAATATCTATATCCGCGTGAATTATGCTCTTGGTCTGTGAAAATAATTTCGGATTGCCTACAGTCCGGTCAGAAAATCTCGCGCCGACAGCGATTACTAAATCGCCTTTGGAAAGAGCGGCGTTTGACACCGGATGTCCGTGCATTCCAGCCATGCCCAGAGCGAGGGGGTGCGACTGGTCGATTACCGATTTTCCCATGAGAGTAACGGCGCACGGTATATTGTATTTTTCTATAAATCTGCGCATAAGACCGGGGGCTTCTTTCGATACTATCATGCCGCCGCCAGCTAAAATAACAGGTCTGAACGAATGGGTAAACAGGTCTAAAATTGCGTTTTTCTGCGATTCAAACGAGTTGATTTTTTCGCGTTTCTTGAGTTTACAAGTGACATCGCCCGGAGACGGGAAATCCGCCTCCGTTGCAAATAGATTGCTCGGTATATCAATCAATACCGGACCTAACCTGCCCTCTCTAGCAATCTGCCACGCTTCTTCGAGAACATAAGGCAGTTCTTTTATATCCCTAAGCAAATGATTGTGTTTTGTGACAGACATAGTTACGCCTACCACATCGGCTTCCTGAAAAGCGTCGTGACCGATATCCGGCACGTTTACCTGTCCGGTTATCGCAAAAATCGGCGTAGAGTCAAGCATAGCGTCTGCAAGCCCCGTGACAAGATTAGTCGCCCCGGGTCCCGAAGTCGCGATAACAACTCCGGTTTTCCCCGTTGTTCTGGCGTACCCTTCCGCCGCGTGCGCCGCTCCCTGCTCGTGCCTTGTCAATATATGCTTTAATCTGCTTTTATTTTCAATAGCTTTATACAAAGCGTCGTACAAAGTCAATACTTTACCGCCCGGATAACCGAATATTATATCGACTTCCTTGTGTTCCAAAAATTTTATTACATATTCCGCGCCATTCAAATTTTATATTCCTCCCTTGGTTTATTTTTATTCAATAATTTCAAATAACAACAGCGTAACTTTTTCGCCTTTCCCTAAAATTGCTTTATGTTTAGACTGTTCGCCTTTTGGGATAAAAATCACGTCGCCTTTTTTATAACGTTCTAAAACTCCGTTGTAATCGTTTGCAAATTCGCCGTCAAGAACATATCCTGCGTGACCTTTTTTGCACCAATCAGATTCGACAAAACCCTCTGAAAATTCTACAAGTCTGATTTGCTGACTGCCGTTTGCAAATGCTTTAAATTTTAATCCTGTTGCGGGTTCGCTCCAATCCATATTGTCAAAATCAACAAGATAACTATAATTTGGTTTTCTGGCAATAATAATTGATTCACCTATAGTTTCATTTTCGACATGTCTCATAATTTTAATATTCGTAAATCCTGCCAATTTCAGCAGTTTAATTTGATTTTCCACTGTTAGCGGCGTGTCGTAATGATAAAAACTGCCGTCAGACACATTTTGTTCTTTTTTCAAACGTTCAAGTTCGGAAAGGTGAAATTGTTGCAGTTCTTCTGTTTTTGCGTTTTTATCTCCCTCGATATACAGCCTGCCTGACTTCATACTGTCATAAACTTTTTTATAAATCAATAATTTTTCAGTCTCATTAAAGTGATGTAACGAATAAGTGGAGAGAACAACATCATAATCACTGCCGAAATTTATATCGAAATAAGAACCGCAAATCAAATTGATATTCTTATCTTTATATTTATTTTTAAGTTTGTTCAGCATTTCAGACGATAAATCAATTCCTGTCACATTCATGTCCGGATATTTCGTAAACAATCTCTCAAGTTCAAGTCCCGTCCCGCACCCTAAATCCAGAAGTTTCGGACTTGTGCTGTCAATATCGACAAGATTTGCAATTCTTTCATAGAGTTCGTCAAGCCTATTGCCGATCATATCATTTTCATATATTTCCACCCGTGAATTAAAATAATCGTCCATTTTTTCCAATGACATCAATTATCCCTCTTTTATTTCCTGCATATCAGCAAAGCGTGATTTGAAAGTCCGGTACACGACTGGCTCTCGCTCATTCTATCAGCAAGCTCCCAATAAAAATTAAATTTTTCTTCACTCATCATATCTATCGCGTATGATGCAAATATGAAATCAAGTCCGCAATTTTTTAAAACTTCAAGTGTATATTGTTTTGCGTCATGTTCCATTTCTTCCGGTGAAGTCATAAAAAATAACCCGGGTCTATCATCACTTGTGCTATATTCCAATATATATTTGTTTGCTTCAGCATTCGGATATCTATCCCTCCATTTATCAACTACACATCCTGCGGCATAAACTCCGATTCTGATAATATAAGCAAATGCGATTATTGCTCCATCTTCGGCTATTCTTTTACACTCCGCAAAAACAAGTTCGCGTTCTTCCTGCGGAAGATGATACATGGGTCCGAGACACAGAACAACGTCAAAACTGCCGTCCGCAATATTATAAAGATGTATCGCGTCCCCGACAAACGCCTGAACATTGCACAATCCTGCCGCTTTTATTTTTTCTTCAAATGCCGCAATATTTTCGGGAGTAATATCAACCCCCACATATTCGGTGCATTTATCCGCAAAATACATTCCGTAATATCCGCCGCCGCACCCGATTTCGATAACCCGGCTGTCAGGTTTTATATATTCGCTGAGAATTTTTTTAGTGTAATGAAACTCCAGACTTTCCGACCGTGACGTAAAAGCTCTTTCGCCCTCTTTGCCGTGTGAATATTTTTCCCTGATTCTGTCCTGATTTGATGACACAGCTCTCACTCCTCATATAACAACACCGCGCCTTTATCTGCGGACTGCACAAACGCTGTGTAACGTTTCAAATATCCCGTAAGTTCAGTGTTTTTCCTGATTTTCATTTCGCTCTTGCGCTTCTCAATCTCTTTATCGTCAACCAACAATTTTATGCTTCTTGCGGGAATGTCAATTTCAATTTTATCGCCGTCCAGAACATACGCGATTAACCCGCCTGCCGCCGCTTCCGGCGCAACATGCCCGATTGACGCGCCTTTTGTCGCGCCCGAAAATCTTCCGTCTGTGATAAGCGCAACGCTCGAATCAAGTCCCTGACCCGCAAGAGCCGCTGTTGGGGTGAGCATTTCCCTCATACCCGGTCCGCCTTTCGGACCTTCGTACCGTATCACGACAATATCGCCGGATTTTATTTTATTGTTCAATATTGCTTCGCACGACTCTTCTTCCGAATCAAACGGTCTTGCCGTTCCGGTAAATTTCATCATGCTCGGCAAAACTGCGCCCTGTTTGACTACCGCGCCGTTTGGGGCTATATTCCCGCGCAAAATCGCAAGTCCGCCCTCTTTGCTGTATGGATTTTCTATCGGTTTTATGATAGTTCCGTCGGCTTTTTTATTTTTTATTCTCTCCGACAGCTTACCGCTGACTGTCAGAACAGTATCGTCTATTGCGTTAATTTTTTTAAGTTCAGCCATGACGCAGCTTATTCCTCCCGCTTCGTCGAGTTCTTCTATATAAGTTCTCGAAGCCGGCGCAAGTTTGCATAACTGCGGCGTTTTTTTGCCGAGATTGTCTATAATATCAAGTGAAAAATCAACTTTTGCCTCGTTTGCGATCGCCGCCAAGTGCAAAACCGTATTCGACGACGCGCCGAGCGCCAAATCTACAGCCATAGCGTTTTCAAACGCTTTTTTTGTGAGGATATCGAGCATTTTTATGTTATTCTCAACTAAATCCATAACTGTCTCGCCTGTAATTTCAGCGAGCGCGTAACGTTTTGCCATGACTGCCGGGATTGTGCCGTTGCCGGGCAAAGAAAGTCCGATTGCTTCAGTCAAACAGTTCATGGAATTAGCCGTGAACATTCCCGCGCATGAGCCGCACGTCGGACACGCGCATTTTTCTAACTCAGTTAATTCTTCGCTTGTTATTTTCCCTGCCGCTTTTTGACCGACCGCTTCAAATGTTTCGGATAAACCTATCTTTTCGCCTTTAAACCGTCCCGACAGCATCGGTCCACCGGAAACGAATATTGAAGGGATATTAGCTCTTGCCGCGCCCATAAGCATACCCGGCACAATTTTGTCGCAGTTCGGAATAAACACCGCGCCGTCAACCGGCTGCGCTTTTAACATGGATTCTACGCTGTCCGCGATAAGCTCGCGTGACGGCAGGGAATATTTCATCCCCATATGATTCATTGCAAGTCCGTCGCATATCCCTATGACGTTAAACTCCAGCGGCACTCCGCCCCTGTATCTTATGCCGGCTTTAACTCTGTCAGCGATTTCGCGCAGATGTTTATGACCGGGGATTAATTCGCTGTACGAGTTTACAACCGCGATAATCGGTCGGTTCAATTCGCGTTCAGACAACCCTGTTGCATACAACAACGCACGGTGTGGAGTTCTGCTGTCGCCTTTTGTAAATGCGTCGCTTCTTTTTTCACTCATTATAAATTCCTCCTTATCATTTCGCCCATTTCAACAGTTCCTATTGTATTTTCGCCTTTCTTCGCAATGTCGGCAGTTCTGTAGCCTTGTTCAAACGTTTTGCTCACGGCGTCATCTATATTTTTTGCAATATCCGGTCTGCCAAGCGAATACTCAAACATCATACTAACGCACAGAATAGAACTTATCGGATTTGCGATATTTTTACCCGCGATAGTCGGAGCGGAGCCATGTATAGGTTCGTATAATCCGAAATTGTTTTCGCCTAAACTTGCGGACGGGAATAATCCTATTGAGCCGGACAATACAGACGCTTCGTCTGAGAGAATATCCCCGAACATATTCGTAGTCAAAATCACGTCGAACTGTTTCGGATTGAGTATCAGCTGCATACTCGCATTATCCACATGCATATAGTCCAATACGACAGCCGGGTAATTCTTCGCGACTTTGTTTACAACTTCGCGCCATAAGACGCTGCTTGTCAGAATGTTTGATTTGCCTATCAGAGTGACTTTTTTCCTTCTCTGCATTGCAAACCCGAACGCTTTTTTCGCAATACGCTCAATTTCAAATTCGTTGTATTTCTCCACGTCGTAACACTCGCGTCCATGTTCGGTTCGACGCTCCCCGCGTTCGCCGAAATAAATTCCCGAAACAAGTTCTCGCACGATTAAAATATCTACTCCGTCGATAACTTCACGTTTAACGTTTGAGAAATCGAGAAGCTCTTTCACCGTTTTTACATATCGTAAATTTGTATATAAATCAAAAATTTTTCTTAACGGCAGTATAGCGTCTCTTTCGATATTGCGCCATTTCGGGTCGTTTACCAATTCTGTCGGACCTCCGAACGGACCTTTTAACAAAACGTCGCATTTTTTGCATTTTTCTACAGAGATTTGCGGCAGAACCTCGCCGTATTTATCATACGCTTCGCCGCTTGCTTCTATATATTCAAGCTCGATATCATAGCTGTATTTATTCTTGACTGCTTCCAAAACTTTGATTGCTTCGTTTGTTATTTCCGGTCCGATATAGTCGCCTTTTAACACTCCTAATTTTACCATTATTATTCCCTCCTCTCTCGATTTTAAACCAAATTTTTCTTCGCGTAATTCACCAAACCGCCTGCATTGAACAATTCAACCATGAAATCCGGAAATTTTTCGCCTTTGTAAACTTTGTTTTTCGTGACGTTTTTTATAACTCCGGTCTCTAAATCCACCTCAAATTCATCACCGCCGCTCGATTCAACTGCCGCGTCTTCGCACTCTATTATAGGCAGTCCTATGTTTATAGAATTTCTGTAAAAAATCCTCGCGAACGACTGCGCGATAACCACTGATATTCCCGATGTTTTTATCGCTATCGGCGCGTGTTCTCTCGAAGAGCCACACCCGAAATTCCTCCCGCCGATTATTATATCGCCTTTCTTGACTTTTTTTATAAAGTCTTTGTCTATATCCTCCATGCAGTGCGCCGCAAGTTCGGAATGATTTGACGTGTTCAGATATCTTGCCGGAATTATAACGTCAGTATCGACGTTATCGCCGTATTTATGCGCTTTTCCGTGTATCATAAAATTATTATCCTTTCTTAAATAATTAAATTTTTGTATTTTTCTTAACTACTCTTCAAATTTTTCGCCGCATTTATTATCCTTATTATTATGGGACAGAGAACGATATTGACGCCCAATTCAATCAGGAAATTGACTCCGGCTAATCCTATAAAAGAATAGTATAGAATAGACGTATTTCCCGCCCACGCAGTAAGAGTGTCGCGGAATAAAAATGCCATTGCGGCTATGAATATGCCCGTATTTACAATAGGGCACGCCAACGCGGCTAATATGACGCCGATATATACATTTTTCTTTGAAACTGCCAAATATATAAGACCGGCGACGAATCCTGCAAGAATACCTTTTAACAGGCAGAGAATGGCAGTGAGAGCAGGGTTGGCTAGCCATAACACATTACCGCCCGGGTCCGCTCCGGTGACGCAGTTTATCAACACTACGACACCGAATGCCCCGCCTAAAACAGCACCCGCTAATGGACCGTAAACCGCCGTGCCGATTACAATCGGAACCAACACAAGAGTAATTGAGAATGTGCCGATTCTGACTGCGCCGCCCACAATCTGAAGTACGACGACTATTGCGATAAAAATTGCCATGCCTACCATACGGGTGATTTTTGAAGTCGTAACGTTTTGCATAAAATTTTCCTCCTTTATTATATTGTCTGTTTATCCGTATTTTTATATTTTACTCGGGTCAGTGATATATCCCGTAATCGCAGACGCCGCTGCAACTGCCGGATTTGACAAATATACTTCGCTTTCGGGATGTCCCATTCTGCCGACAAAATTTCTGTTAGTTGTCGAGACTGCCCTTTCGCCTTTCGCCAATACGCCCATATGACCGCCAAGACACGGACCGCATGTAGGAGTTGACACAACGCAACCTGAATCAACAAATATGTCGAATAGCCCTTCATTCATCGCTTCTTTCCAGATTTTCTGCGTCGCGGGGATAATTAAACACCGCACGGATTTATCAACTTTTTTATTTTTGAGGATGTCCGCCGCAATGCGCAAATCAGAAAGTCTGCCGTTTGTGCACGAACCTATCACAACCTGGTCGATTTTTACTGCGCCGGGTTTAATATCCGAAATATATTTTTTATTTTCAGGCAGATGCGGAAACGCTACAACGCAATCAAGATTTGACAAATCGACTTTGACAGTTTTTGCGTAAACTGCATCGGCGTCCGCTTTATAGATTTTATACGGTCTGCTTGATTTATTTACGGATTTTATATATGCCTCAGTTTGAGAATCAACTTCAAATATGCCGTTTTTGCCTCCGGCTTCGATTGCCATATTTGCGATACACAACCTGTCGTCAACCGTGAGTTCGCTTATGCCCGCGCCCGTAAATTCCATCGACATATATCTCGCGCCCTCGACGCCGATTTGTCCTATAATTTCAAGTATTACGTCTTTGCCGGATACAAATTTATTAAATTTGCCGGTCACTTCGATTTTCACGGCTTCGGGGACTTTGAACCACGCTTTGCCTGTTGCCATCGCGACCGCCATATCCGTCGAGCCAACCCCTGTCGAGAACGCGCTTAACGCGCCGTATGTGCAGGTGTGCGAATCCGCGCCGATTATCAATTCGCCGGGCAATGCCAATCCCAATTCAGGGATTAACGCATGTTCTACGCCGACTTGTCCCATTTCATAAAAATGTTTGATGTGATATTTATTTGCGAAATCCCGCATACCTTTGACCTGTTCTGCGGTCTTTATATCTTTGCACGGGGTGAAATGGTCAGGGATAAGCGCGATTTTATCTGTGTCGAACACTTTATCCACTCCGATTTTTGCGAATTCGTCTATCGCGACCGGCGCGGTGATGTCATTACCCAAGACCAAATCCAAATCCGCGATTATCAATTCGCCGCTTTTTACTGTTTCTTTACCTGCGTGCGCCGCAAGTATTTTCTGACTTAACGTCATCATCTTGATTATACTCCTTTTTTGTTTTTATTTAAATTTTGTTTATTAACATTTATTAATCAGACTTTTTTACTATAAAAAATATTCTTGTAAACGGAAACAAAATTTTTCCGTCGGATTGTACAGGATATACTTCCTTGAGAGCATTTTCGTATTCTTTAACGAACTTATTTTTTGTAAAATCATCTTTCAGGCAATCCAAATACGGTCTTAACCCGCTCCCGCTGTACCACTTCACGATTTCGGAATGTGTGTTCATAATGTGAAAATAATTCGTTTCCCATAAATCAATTTCTGCCGTCAATCCGCAAAGTATATTGTAATAAAAGTCAGCCGTGTGTACTGAATAAGTAGATGATATATTTGTGAAATGATTTTTCCATTTACCATTTGATGTCAGTTTTATTAATTCCGTATTAATCGGCATATACTTTGTACACGGAACCTGTACTGCCAAAACGCCGTCATTATTTAACATTCCAAAAAGATTTGTCAGCAAAATTTTATGATTTGGTATCCATTGTATAGCGGCATTTGAAAACACAATATCGAACTTGCCAAGTTTATCCAAATCGTCTGATGCGTCTGCTTGTATCCAATTTATGGCGGGATATTTTGATTTTGCTTCGTTAATCATCGCTTCGGAATTGTCTAATCCGACGATTTCAGCTTGCGTCCATCTGACTTTTAAAACATTAGTACTGTTTCCCGGTCCGCAGCCGATGTCTATAATTCTTTTGGGATCATCTTTGTTGATTCTCGCCGCTAAATCAATAGAAGGCTGTGTTCTTTCTTTTCCGAACGCTAAATACAAATTCGGCTGCCAATCTGACGTAATAATCACTCCTTCTTATAAATTAATCGCATATCTGATTTCGATTAACGGTTTGCCTATTGTGATTTCTTTTTTTGTGCCGTCGAAACTGAAACCGCACTTTTCATAAAATCGTCGTGCTCTGCTGTTTTCTTCCAGCACCCATAAAACTATTTCGTTATAACCCATATGTTTCAACGTATCTATGGCATAATCCATCATTTGTCTGCCTACGCCCTTGCTCCAAAATTCTTCAATCGAATAAATTGCGTATATTTCGCCTGTGTTCGGTTTATCTTCGTCGCAACTTTTTCCCATATCAAAAAATCCTATTATTCTATTTTCATAAACTGCGCAATAATATAAAACATCTTTAAATTCCTGTAATTTTTGTTTGAATTTTTCAGCACGTTTTTCTATTGATAAATTATTCAGATATTCATCGGGTACTATGCCTTTATAAGCTGAACGCCAAGCTGATACGTGACAGGAAGCCCGTTCATAGGCATTTTCCGGCAATAACTTGCGTATTATTATTTCCACTTATATTTTCTCCTATTTTGAAATTCTATATTTTCATATATTCAACAAACCCTCGTCAAGCGACAATTTATACTCCACCGAATCAAGAAGCGCGTTCCATGAAGCCTCGATAATATCCGTATTTACCCCGATTGTCCGCCATACATGACTGTTGTCCGACGATTCGATTAAAACCCTGACTTTTGCCGCCGTCGCCGCATTTGAGTTTAACACGCGCACTTTATAATCTATCAGCTTCATATCGCCGAGTTTCGGATAAAACGTAGTCAACGCTTTTCTGAGAGCTTTATCGAGTGCGTTTACAGGACCTTCCCCCTCCGCCGCGGTGATTTCTTCTATACCGTCAACTTTAACTTTTATCAGCGCGCCGGTTTTGTTATTACTCGCGTTAGGCTCGGACAGCACAAGTTTAAACGTCTCGACTGTGAAAAATGTCCTGCGTTTATTCAGCGATCTCAACAATAATAGCGATAATGAACCCTCTGCGTTTTCAAACTGATAACCGTTGTTTTCATATGATTTTACAAGACTTAACGCCTCTTTCAACTCCGGCGAATTTTTTGTCATATCCGGCGCAATCTGAACCATTTTATTCATAAGCGCGGCTCTTCCCGCGACTTCCGACACAAGTATGTTCCTGACATTTCCGATAGAATCCGGCGTAATATGCTCATATGATTCCAACGCTTTGTTCACCGCATCGACATGCATGCCGCCTTTATGAGTGAACGCATACCCGCCGACATACGGCGTTTTTTCGTCAAACGTGACGTTGGAAATTTCTGCGACATAACGCGCGAGCGAAGTCAGGTTTTTCATATTTTCAGCCGGAACGCACTCATAACCAAGTTTAAGCTGCAAATTCGGCGCAATCACGCATAAATTAGCATTCCCGCACCGCTCGCCCAGACCGTTTATCGTCCCCTGCACCTGAACCGCACCGCTTTTCACGGCGGATATAGTCGAGGCAGTCGCAAGTCCGCTATCGTCGTGGCAGTGAATACCGACAGGGATATTTACTATTTCTGCGACTTTGTGGGTTATTTCTCCGATTTCGTCGGGCATTCTGCCGCCGTTTGTGTCGCATAAAATTACCGCCGACGCTCCGGCGTCCCGCGCGGACTGCAAAACTTTTACTGCATATTCGGGGTTGTCGCAATATCCGTCGTAGAAATGCTCGGCATCGAAAAAGACCGTTTTTCCATTATCTTTTAAAAATTTAACCGAATCGAAAATTATACGAATATTTTCCTCCGCGGTTGTTTTGAGAACTTTCTCGACGTGCAAAAGCCAGCTTTTGCCAAAAATTGCCACGACGTCGGTTTTTGCGTTTACTGTTTTAATTAATGCGTCGTCTTCGCTTGCTTTTATACCCACGCGGCAAGTTGAACCAAACGCGCACAGTTTAGAATTTTTGAGATTCAATTTTCCCGCTTTTTCAAAAAGTTCTGCGTCTTTAGGATTGGAACCGGGATTTCCCGCTTCGATATACTGTATGCCGAAGTCGTCGAGAGCCGCGATAATTCGCATTTTATCCTCCGTCGTAAACGATATTCCGGGACCTTGACTTCCGTCCCGCAGAGTTGTGTCGTATAAATCGATTTTCATAATGCTTTTATTTTCTCCTTCCCGAAAAGATTTTATATATTTTTATTCAAATTTTATCTCCTGATACAGACACACATTTCTGTACCCGATTTTCTGATATACTTTGTTTGACACGGGATAATCCGCGTCTGCGAAAAGCGATACAAATTTGTTTCCTCTGTCCAAAAGTATTTTACTCAAATACCATACGCACGATGTTGAATAGTTTTTATTTCTGTAAAATGGCGGAGTATAAACCCTGCCTATATGCGCGCTGTTCGTTCTTTGATGTCCCAGCCCTGCCATAGAAACCGGAATTTTGTCGCTCCATATATACAGCATATTTTTCCCAATTTGATTTTTTTGATTTTCCGCTATCTCCGCAATATTACCGCTTCCAAGATTACAATCTTCACTGAATGCTTTTTGCCAGTATGGCATAAAATATAGATCATCTTCGGTTATTTCGCGCAAATATCCCGGCGCAAAATTTACATCGGAGAGCTTATCAAGTTGCATCGCGTTTAAAGTCACATGCACCCTCGAACTTTTACCTGTCAACTTTGCATAAATTTCTGCAAATATTCCGGCTAAAACTTTTTCTCCAGTAACTCCGTGTAAAGCACAGCTTTCGTTATGCAATTCTTTCACAAGAAAATTTACGGCTTCTTCGTTGTAATTATTGCCCGTCCCGTATATTGCAACATTCCACGGAGGCGTACACATTGCCGTTATAATTATTCCGCCGTTATTGTCTTTAACAGTCGCGCAGTACCAGTCGTCTGCGCCTTCGCCGTTTTTGAATTTCATTGCATTTCTTATTATAATACTGTTCTGTGCTTCGTTTTCGCATAATATATTGATTGTGTCATTCCAAAACCCGACAGGATTGTTTTTGTAAAAATCTATTTTCATTGTGCTTTGCCTCCTGTGTATAAATTTTTAATTCGCGTTTTCTATCTTTATCTGGTTTACGCAGTTTAATAAAGCGGTTGCGCTCGCTTTGATTGTATCGACGTCAGTCGCGCTCGACGTGTATGTCTTATCCTCGAACTTTACCTGTATCCGCACGCGCCCCATAGCTTCTTCGCCCTGCGATATACTGCTGATTTTGTATTCGAGGAGGCTGACAGGCATATTCACAATCTCTTTTATAGCGGTGTATAAAGCGTCAACGGGACCATTTCCTGTCGAAGTTTTCACTACCACCTCGTCCCCGCATTTTACTTTGACCGACGCGCTCGGGAAAATATCGCTGCTGATAACCTGATAGTTTACGAGTTCATATATTTTTGCCGTATGCGCATCTGGCACTATTTCTTTGCTCTCCAAAAAATTTTTCACTATATAATACAAATCGTGATAATATATTTCTTTCTTCTTGTCGGCTAACTCTAAAAACTTCTGATGTACCTGCTCAAAGTCATCGTCGCTTAAATCATGGAATCCCATGCTTTCTACTGTGTTCTTCACAGCGTGTCTGCCGGAACGCGCAGTCAAAACTAATTCCATATCTTCTATACCTACGTCCTGAGGGTCGATAATTTCATATACCTGCCTCGATTTCAAAAGTCCGTCCTGATGAATACCCGAAGAGTGCGCGAAAGCGTTGTCTCCTGTAATCGCCTTGTTGACCTGCACATCCAATCCCATCAGACTGCTTACCATTTTTGACGTGTTTTTGATTTGCTTGGTATCGATTTCCGTATATCCCTGATAGTAATTCTCGCGGACTTTCAAACCCATGACGATTTCTTCCAAAGCGGCGTTCCCCGCGCGTTCGCCTATTCCGTTTATAGTACATTCTACTCTGTTCGCGCCGTTTTTTACCGCAATCAGCGAATTTGCAGTCGCAAGCCCCGTATCGTTGTGGCAATGCACGCTCAGCATGACTTTATCGCCGTTTTCCATATTTCTCAGCCGGTAGTTTATTTTCCTGATTAATTCGCCGAATTCTTCAGGAACAGCATAACCTACGGTATCGGGGATATTAATCACAGTCGCGCCGGCTTTGACGACTGCTTCCACAGTCTGCCATAAATACTCAAATTCGCTCCTCGACGCGTCTTCTGTAGAATACTGCACGTCGGGCAAAAGAGTTTTAGCGTATTTTACTGCGTCAACCCCCATCTGCATTATCTGTTCCGGGGTTTTTTTAAATTTTTGTTCCACATGTACGTTGGAGGTTCCCAAGACGATGTGAATTAAAGGTTTTTGCGCGTATTTAACGCTCTGATATACCTGATCGATATCGTCTTTCACCGCTCTTGCAAGTCCGGTGACTACAGGTTTTGTGACAGCTTGCGCGACAGCTTTGACCGCTTCAAAATCTCCTCTTGACGAGGACGGAAAACCAGCTTCGATAAAATCGACGCCCAATAATTCAAGCTGTTTTGCTATTCTCAGTTTTTCGTTTAAATTTAACTTTGCTCCCGGAACTTGTTCGCCGTCTCTTAACGTTGTGTCGAAAATGTAAATTCTGTTCATTTTGATTTTCCTCCTGAAAAATTATAAATAAAATTTTTTACTTTATTATTTTTGCTCTGATAATGGAGGAAATCTTATCCAAAGTAATAAAAAAAGCTCCGTTCTTCCCCCATGCTATAACAAACTTTTAAATATATTTGTTATACTTGGCATAGGGGCGAAAGAGCAAATATATAAATATATCGCCGTCACGCGGTACCACCCTAATTTTAAGACTGCAAAACTATCTGTTGTGTTTTCATTTTATTTATAATTCTACAATCTCCTCATTTACAGCTTCTCAAAAATTCTTAATTTTATTTAAAGCCTCTGCCATAACGCGGCAGCAAATTCCCCAACGGTGAATTTATACGTCCGAACCTCATAAACTAATCTAAAACTACAGACTAATTTTTTGATACGGCAACTCCAGGATGAGTTATACATTTATAATCTGCTCAACGAACTTATCCGTCTATCCGAACGTGTTCGCTATTTTGTCTTGCACCATTAACGAATAAATTCGTTCCGACAAATCTCTGGATTTCACAAGTAAAAACAAAAACTATTATGACCCCTAACGCAAAACGCCGCAATAAATTCTATAAATTGATAAATTCTTCGAATTTGACTCTGCGAGATAATTTTACGTTAGAATATAATTCGTATCTGCATGTTTTTCACTCGTAAACTAAGCATAAATTATAAATCTTGTTCCTTTCATCGTTTTTGGTTATAATTTATCAATAAACTATTATATATACTATATCACGATTTTTGATTTTGTCAATAGCAAACTCGTAAAAAATAGGCAAAATCACTATAAATTTTTTTTATATATGCGATAATAAATATAAATAGCACAGTAAATACCGGCTTAACAGACTTGAATATTAATAATGATTGTTGTTTATTTTAACAATACATATTGATTTTATATCCGTAAAGTGCTAAGATAATTATATTAATTTTACAGGAGGATAATGAGAATTTATGGAAAATACGGAGAATAAAAGTCAACCTATGTATTTGTTGAGTTATGACCATGGGGGTTATATATTATGGGGCGAATATTTGAAGAATCAGTTGCAGAGCGCATACGACTGGCTCGAAAAATATCCGTGTTTTAAAATAGGGCTTGACAACGAATGTTTCGCTTACGATATATATTCCCAAATATCGCCCGATATTATTACCGGCATACAGGATGCGTTAAAAAAATATAAAAATCGGTTCGCAATAGGTTCTTCAACTTACGGTCAGCCATTGTCGCTTTTTATAAACGAAGAATCAAATATACGGCAGATTACATATGCGGTATATACAAATAAAAAGTATTTTAATTCAACGCCGCCGGTTTTTGTAATAAGCGAACATGCTTTGCACAGCCAAATCCCGCAGATTATTGCGCAGGCGGGATACAGCGGCGCAATCATGCGCACGCACTTTATGATGTACGGGTATAATCCCACATACGCGTCTCCGTTCGGTTGGTGGGAAGGTTCGGACGGGACGCGCATACGCACTGTTCCCACATATTACGGTGAGGGCGCCGCTTTCGCCGTAGCAACTCTCGACAATGTAATTTTGACGCGCTGGCCCGACAACACGCCTCATTCGCTCGAAGAATTTGCCGAAAAATTCAGAGACATAAAACCTCTGCTTGCCTCAAGATTTGACGATATTACTTTACGTTGTGAGGGATTGGTGAGTCATGTAGAAAAAAATCCCGGTAAATACAAATTTATACTGCTTGAGGAACTGCTTGATTTATATGACAAAAATCCGGCTGATGCATATGTCGCTTCGCCGAATAACTTTAAAGCGCGAATGCCCTGGGGATACTGCGGCAACGAAATATGGAATAACTGCCGCCGCGCAGAGATAAACGTCATAACCGCTGAAAAGTTAAACGCCGTCGCCGTATTGACAAACGGCAATTATAGCGACAACTGCGCGGAGATTGAGGAATCATGGAAATATCTGCTTGCAGCGCAACATCATGACGTGCAGATATGCGGGCTTATTTCGGACGCACGCGAATTTCTCTCAAAATCGCTTGATTTATCTGAAAAGGCATTTCAATCATCAATAAAATATCTGTCCGGTAAAATTTCATATGAAGCTGGCGGCACATATGTGAATGTATTTAATCCCAATTCATGGGAATGTGCAAGCATTGTAACGGCTGAAATAAAATTCCCGAGAAGCGCGTCGAATCTTCACTATAAAGGTTTTTACGCAGTATTTGACGACGATGAGAAAATCCCATGCGACGTTCAGGCACTGGATGTCAAAGGCGGGTATATCAGACGCGCGAATATAACATTCTGCGCAAAAGCAGCAGCTCTGACATTCAAAAGCTATAAAATCGAGGGTGTCGAAGAACCGTTCGCGCCGGAAATAAAGTATGAGGACAATATAATCAACAGCAAATATTATATTGTTAAACTGAATGAAAACGGGATTGTCAGCGTTTATGACAAACTTTCGGAAAAAACTGTAATCAATTCCGAAAACGGCAGTTTATTTAAAGGCGTCATAAATGGTGTCGCATGCTGTTCGTCTGGTAAATGGAACGTATTTGCGGAGGGTCGCGGAGCAAAAGCGGTATATCACGGCGATATCGGCGGTATATCGATAATATTTACGCTCAGTATACGCCATGACATTAAAAGGCTTGAATGTCATGTGCGTTTTTTCCATAACGGAGAGCTTATCGGCAGCGTTGTCGACGCTTCAAAAGTACAATTCCATGAAAATACAAACGGGTTTATCCATGAAGATAAATTGTGTTTTGCATTATCACCCGTATTTATCAATAACGGACAGATGACAAAAATCCGCGATATTCCGTTTATGATAGCGGAAACGGAAACTGAACAGAAATATATACAGGGCAATTACTGGACGGCGGTAAGCGACAGCGTAAACGGCGTTGCCGTATTTAACAAAGGCGCAATGTGCTCGGTATATAACAACGGAGAATTGTTAATTCCGCTTGAATACGCGAATCATTATGTTTGGGGTGACAGGTATTTATACGGCGAATATACGCATGAATTTGCGCTTATACCATTTACGGATATATGGCAGAAAGCCGATATTCACCGAAAAGCCCTCGAATATGAATATCCGTTCGCAGTTGACGTAATAAATAATGCTTCTGCGCGGTCC
>WQYZ01000056.1 GCA_009780985.1 Oscillospiraceae bacterium
ATAGACATAACGATTTTGGGCAAGGAGTTAAAAAGCATATGCCGCACTATGATATTGTATATCCAAGACCCCGACGAAGCGGCGATTGATTACATAAAAAAGCTACTGGAGTTAGAAAAAAGGGCAAGAGCAAAAAAATAACGAAAAAATATTATTTAAATATAAAATTATAAAGATGCAGGAAAGGTTAAACATGGAAATTGCGTTTACTAAAGTGAGTGATTTTTTCTTTTGACAATTTAGGCAGACTGGCTGGACAATCGGTTGATCATCGGCTGCTATCCTTCTACTTGCGGTTTCTTTATCATGCAAATTGAAAAATTAAAAGAATTTAACCAGCTGGATTTTTCTCTCCCGGTTATGTAAACGTATGACTGCGTATAAAATAAACATTTGCGAAAACAAACAAAATTAAGGAGTTGTGTAAATATGAATCAAGATAATAATATAAGCGTTGGAATAGTAAAACGGCTTGAATTCGCCGGATTTCGAGCCGCTTTTCTGACGTATCGCGCCATCGGGCAAATAAAAAAATCATATGACGAACTTTCTGAAAAAAGTAAAGATATTCAATATGTTCAAAACGCCGTAAAACATTTTCAAAATAATCAACCGCCCAATATACCGTTTGAACCGCTGTCGTTTTTAATTGCTGCCCAACCCGGCGACTATGCGCAAATCATTTTAAATATTGATGGAAAACGGTTCGCCGTTCCGATTCCGCCGCCGTTTAACGACCCAGCGGAGCAAAAACGATTTAACGAAATATTAGAATCAACAATAAAAGACCATCAGGCTGCTCATACAAGAGGAATATCTCAGAAATTATTAACGGTATTAAGCGGGCTTGGACGCTACGGGCGCAATAACATTTGCTATATAGAGGGATTGGGCAGTTATTTCAATCTCAGGGCTTTTTATACGGATATTCCTTGCGAGGACAATTCACAGCCGCTTAAATTTGTAGAAGAATGCGAAACGTGTGCGCTGTGCAGAGAGAACTGCCCGACAGGAGCTATCGGTCAAAATGCCGTTATTGACGCTACCCGTTGTTTGTCGATGTATAATGAGGTTGACGGTACGATACCGGATTGGATTCAGAAAAACGCGCACCATACTATGATAAGTTGTCTGCGCTGTCAAGAAATTTGCCCCGTAAACAAATCGTTGCCGAAAAAGGAAATACATACGATTGAATTAAATGAAACAGAAACGCAAACTTTGATTTCGCCGGATTCCATGACGATACCGCTCGAATTGAAACAAAAACTGAATCAATTCGGTTTTGACGACGGTTTTATATCTATCGCGGGACGAAATGCGAATTTGGCATTGAAAAATTTGAAAGAGTTGCCGTAAATATAATGAGGATTTTAAAAAATAAACATTATCTACAGAAATAAAAAAAATAAAGTTATATGTAAAAAATTTATATAAACGGAGGGGATAAAGATGGCAGAAAAAAAGGTTAAGCCGACGATTGAAGAAACAGCCAAAAAAAATTTAGAAGGGGAGCTATTGAAAGAATTTGAGAAGTTCCTCGATTACCTGAAACAGGAAAAAATAAGCCTGCCCTGGAAATCCATTGACGGATACAATATGAAATATAAGAGCAAAAACGTCGGCAGATTGTGCCTCGCAAAGAATCATATACATATCATGGTCGAAACCGTCGGGTGGGGTAAAGATAGTTTTGACGAATATATAGACGGTCAGCCCGACGAAATCGTCGATATGTTCATGGAACGGTTGACCCATAAATGCACGCAATGCCGCCCTACATGCGGCTGTTCGCGCGGTCCTGGGAAAACTATTCAGGTGTTAGGAAAGCAGTATGAAAACATATGCAATAACACGCCGGAATACGGATTCAACAGCGACAATATGAATGAAATGACTTTGTATACGCCTCGAGCGTCGCATACGCCCGAACCCGTTTGTCAAGTTCCGATAGAAACGGTGAAGAAGCTGATTACAGCGAAAAAAAGGTATATTGAAAAGATATTGGCGGAGTAAATGATTGAATATTAGATTAAACGTACAAAGATAATAATAACGGAGGAGAGAAAGATGACAGAGCAAAACACACCAAAAATCAAGGATGAAATCCTCAAACATTTCGACGGCGACATAAAAGAAACCGCGCTGGGGTTCGTCGCCTATCTGAATGAACATAATATGGAACCGCAGCAATGGTTCGGTCCGGCTATCTGGAAAACCCCATATGACAAATATTATCTCTGCGGCATATTCATGAATCAGCCGGGTAAATTTCGTATTTATTTTTACAGAGGCGACTATGCCGGCGAATATTATGAAAGGTTCATAAAAACTGTTCACGACCATGTTGCGCCCTGCGTAGATTGCGGTGGCGAATGTCCAAAGGGTATGGACATGACGATTTTCGGCAAAGAATTTCCCAATACGTGTTATCAGTTTCCGATTCAGTTTGAAAACCCCGACAGCGGCACTATGGAGCATATCAAAGAATTGATAGAATATTGGAAAGTGATAGTGCCTCACAATACTGATAAACTGCATGTGCTTGGGTAGAATAATGTATTAATGATAAGCATACCCTGCACTTTTTAAGCATAAAGGAGTAACGAATAAAAATTTACAGAAATATATTTTATTTGATTAAAATATTTTATATAATTAGACAGTAAAGATAATACCATAATTTTAAAGAGAGGTTAGAAAAATGAGCGATACGAATAACAGTGAAAACAATAAGAATAACGCTGAAGAAATAACAGTAAACGGCGAGCATTTAATGGCGAAGGTCAAAGAAATCATCAAGGAGGGCAACGCAAGAAAGATTACGATTAAGGGGAAAGATGGTAAAGAAATCCTTAGCTTCCCAGAAACGGTAGGCGTGGTGGGAATCGTACTGGCGCCGGTATTCGCGGCAATCGGAGCGATTGCTGCATTGGCGACAGAATGTACCATTGTCATTGAGCGATAAAAACATGTATGACTGTACGGGTTAGCGCTCTAATCCGAATTCAACAAAAAGACCCATTCGCGGGTCTTTTTGCTGAATTATAAGAGTTGACAAAAAAGTTATGAAAATAACGGGCATTTATTATCTTGAACAGATATAATTATTTTTAAGAAAGGAGGCCGATGTAATGGAATCTATTGACAGGCTTAACCGAGCGATAAATTATATTGAAGAAAACCTGTGCGAAAATATCAGCTATAACGAAATAAGCAAAATCACGCTTTCCCCTATATCTGCGTTCCAACGATTTTTTTGTTTGACAACGGGCATGGCGCTTTCGGACTATATCAGGCGAAGAAAATTATCCCGCGCGGCAAGCGATATATTGCATACTGACGAAAAAATAATAGATATAGCTGTAAAATACGGTTACGAATCTGCGGACGCATTCAGCGTAGCGTTTAAGCGGGTATATAATATTTCGCCGTTATTCGCCAGACAAAATCAAGTCAATTTGGAACCGTTCCATCGTCTGTATTATACCCTTTCAGTAAAATATATCAAAGGAGATACTAAAATGAAAAGAATTGCCAACAACCGCGAATTGCTTGACGGAAGCAAGGGACATAACTACGGATTGCCTGACTGCATGAAATTTATCCTGGAATGTGTGGGATGGGGTGAAAAGCCTGATTTCTGGGATATAGCCGCTATTACGGGGGATACTGTTGCACAGGTCTATAACCGCAACCTGACAACAAGCTGCGAATACTGCGTATCAGGGTATTTGGCGGGACCGGAACACATCAAATATGTTTTCGATACGCTTGGGTATGACCATGAGTATGTCACAACCGCACAACTAAATGCCGATACTGACAGATATATTCCTAAAATCATTGAAATGATTGACAGAAACATTCCCGTTCTTGTAAAAACAAATCTGAACGATATACCCGGATGGCATTCTGATGTAGGTACGCATTGTCTGATTGTAGGATACGATAACGGAGGGCAAATCGTAAAATTGCTTTTTGACGGCACAGAAACCGTCGATTGCATTTTAACGGGTGAAAACAAGATAGATTTGATATTCATAGGTGAGAAACAACGCGAGGTTACGCTTGAGGAACTATACATGAAAGCGATACACAAAATGACATATTGGCTGACATTACCGGAGCGTAACGGCTTATTCTTCGGAGCGGCGGCTTTCCGCGCGTGGGCTGACGATATTGAAGCGGGGCGGTTCGAGGAAGAAAGTCTTTCAATGTGGGAGGATTACGGCGTTTATGTCTGCAACCTTGCCACGAGCGGCGGAGGAGTAACGACCAGTATTTTCAAAAAACTTGCCGGCATGAACCAATCACATTCACATTTGGCGGAAATAGGGGAAAAGATTGATAAAATATTAGAAAACAGAACTCCGAGAAACGGAAGATGCAAACTTTGGCTGCAATTAGAAGAATTAGGCGGCGGCATGGCTCAGAATGGCGCAATGGATAAGGACTTGTTTAGGACGACAATGCGCGATAAAGAAAAACGTTCCAAAGTTGCTGCGGCTCTCCGGGATTATGCAGAACGGGTTGACCAAGCGGTGATGTTATTGGAAAATGAGTTGCGGCAGGGCGAACAGTTACCTTAAATTTTTGCTGCCTTAATTTTTATCCGCTCTGTGCCGTCAAAATTTTTACGCTTGAAGTTCCGCCATGAATCTTTCGTTTTGGCGGAGTTTCTTTTTCGCCCGCGTAATCCACGCACTAATATGATTCTGTTTAACTCCCCATATTGACCATTTTTATTCGTCCTGAGCTCAAATCGCCCGACTGCTGTATATAATGAAATCATATTATTACCTCCGTATTCGTTTACTTATTATATACAATTTAAAGCAGTATTTTTTCAACAATTTATCGGAAGTTAATAAATGCTGCTTTAAATTCTTGCAAATAAACTTTACATAAAAGTCTTTAATTTTTATTGTATTTCGTGTATGATATATTAAATTAAAAATATTTTGTGTATTTTTAATTTTTAATACAATAAACAAAATACTTGGGGGCAAAAAATGATTTTTGGGTTCAGTATATTGAAACATATTTCTGATGATTTGGCTCTGCGAATCATTGACACTATAAAAGGCACTGTAACAGATACGTCTGTAAATAATGCCATCAGAAACTTTTCAATCAATCATTTCACAAATTCGTACAGTATCTGGTTGACTGTCAATGCAGGGGTCTTGGTCGGTGGAAAAGAAACTGTTGACGTTGAATTCACAAATGAGCCTGACTTTTCTGCGCTTGACGAAAGATTTACCGAATGTCTTGCTGAAATCGTCGGCAAAGACAGCGCGGAAAAAATACCGCGTTTGAGAGAATGGGGCTTGTGGACGATGCGGTACGGCATGGATATTAGGTTAGAGCATATCGACGAAACTATGCGCGTATTCGCGAGAACAGATATGCCTGTACAACATCTTAATCCGCAGAACGCGATTGACATAGTGAACGGAGTCCCTGCGTATATGTTCAGGGAAACAGGGAAAAAAGATGGGAAATTGGAGATATATCCAAAATCGGATCTGATAAAATTAGGATATCTTGACTACAAAGGAATAACAGAGCATTTAGTTGAAAAAAATAAAGACACTGTACGACTGGTGATGAACCATAGCAGGAGGCATATGGGGTATGCAAAACGCTTCCTGACAAAGTTTGAGATGGATGTATGGCGTTTGGAATCATTTCTGAATCCGCTTGTCGTCACCAATACTTTCAGAAAAGCATATCTTGACACAATAGGAAATGGTGATTTCTATAAATACGAAACTGCTCTGGAAATTATCGAAAATGAAGTATCAAATTTTCAGAACAGAAAAATATTGATTGACTTATTAAATAATATCAGCGAAAGAGGGTCGGTGGCGAAAGCACGGGAATGTGCCGCAGACAAAACAAAATTCAGGAAGGAATTGAAATTGCTGAGAGACGCAGGGATAAACGGTGCATTGCTTGAACCTGACGCAAAAATCGGGCGAATACAAAATCCGTTTGACGAAATATGTAAAAAATGCCGGATATATTCTCCCTAACCCTGCAGCAGTAAAATTATTCTGCAGGGTTTTTTCGTGTAAATTGAGTTATAATGATAGCGGAGGTGAAACCTGATGAAATGGACAGAAGCACTAAATGACGCGATCGACTATATTGAACAGAATTTAGACGAACAAATAAATTACGAGGAGGCGGCAAAAAAATCCATTGTTCTCTAAGTAAATTCAATCAGATGTTTTCGTTATTGACTGATATGCCCGTGTCCGAGTATGTGCGGCGGAGAAGGATGTCCGAAGCGGCGCGGGAATTGCGGGAGAGCGACATAAAAATTATCGACCTCGCTTTGAAATACGGCTATGACTCGCCCGACGCTTTTTCACGCGCATATCAGAACTTTCACGGCGTATCTCCGTCCATTACCCGTAAATTCAACATGTGTAAGAAATATGACCGGATATTGATTCAGGTTAAAATCCGCCACAACGAAATAAAATTTGCGAAAAACGAGAGGAGAATAAGAATGAAAAAAACGATCGAAAGCGTATGTGAAATCGGCTGGGGGCAGACATCGGCAAATCCGTATATCGGAGCGGTTACGGCTTGTATGGACGCATTAGGCGAGGGTAACGACTACACTCTTGCGAGCGTGATAAGCGGCTTGGGATTTACTTTTAACTGGTATCCATATACGAACGCCCCGAATGACGCCAATATCACAGATGACGCTATGATTAGGCGTACTTTTGACGCGCTTGGCTGTAAAGTCAGTATTTACCGTGACAGAGACACGCAGAAATCGCCGCCGTCGCATCCAAAAGAGTTCTACAAGGAAAAAATCGTATCAAGCATCGACAACGGCTTTCCCGTGATGGGATTCGGTTTTACCGAGGATTATCCGTATGCCTGTGTCATTGTTGGGTATGAGGATAACGGAGACAGACTGTACTTCAGGTCATATTGGGACCATGCCGTCAAAATCGATGAGCAGACAGGCTACCAGTATTCGGACGACTGGTATAAGCGTTGTTACGGAATCGCGGTTATTGATGAAAAAGTCGCTCCTATGATAAACGGAAAAGAACTATTGAAATATTGTATGAAAAACGCCGTGGAAGTGGCTTCACAAACCTCATCACAATTTTATGACATTACCCAACCATACGGTTTTGCGGCATATGACGCTATGATAGGCGTGCTCGAAGATGATGATTTCTGGAAAGATAAAGACGACGAATTTTACAAACGTATGGATTCGTCGTATTGCCATCTGGGGTTATTATTGCGCGATAATTATAAGTGGCTGGCTGCGATGTGGCTTGAAAAGAATGCAGACGACAGCAAAGCCGGGCGGCAGATAAAAAAAGGGCTTGAGTATTACGATATGCTTGGCTGGCTTGTCACAGAAACGATCCGATTCAAGCCGGATTTTAACGATTGTAAACTGGTCATGAATCCGTGTGAGCTTGCCAAACATGAAGTGCGGGAGAGCAGGATACCGTTAATAAAAATCGCCAAGCGACTCGACCAGTTGGCTGTTGAGTGTTTCAAAAATGCGCTTGAATTATTATAACCCATAGCTGAATATTATAAGCATTTCCGGATATTGAATAATTTTTAAGTAAATATGCAAAATTTATAATTTGCGCAAAAAAGATAGCAGAAAATATTCAGACAAAACAAAATTTTTAATATATAATAATCCGTGCAAGGAGGTGAGCTAATGTATTTTCATGAAATAATTAAAAATGCGTTGGAATATATTGCCGAACACTACAGCGAAGATTTAAATTGTGCTTTTGTGGCTGGAAAATTTGCCTATTCAGAATATCATTTCCATAGGCTGTTCAAACACATAGCAAATATCAGCGTAACAGATTATATCCGCGACAGGCGTTTGTTCGCCGCAACGAGTAAGTTACTTGACAGCAATGATACGATTTTAAATATCTGTCTTGCATGCGGCTTTGATAATCAGCAGACTTTTGACAGAGTGTTCAAACAAAAATATGGGCTGACGCCAAAAGATTTTCGCGTTCGTAATGAATACGTTAACGAATCCACTCCGGATAAAATAATCCGAAACTTTTATTACAGGTTAATGCAAGAAGGAGGAAATTGTATGTTAAAACCTTACATTGTGGAAAAAAGCGTAATGCGGTTCGTGGGGCGAAGCGCGAAAATGGGCGGAACGAAACCGACGGGAGAGGATATTGGTATCCTGTATGAACACATGGGCGAAATATTTGAACGGGTTCCGAATCCAGTCGATGGCAAGTTTTACGGCATAACAATCAACTTTGCCGGAAGCGGCAAAAACAGCCGGCAAGATTATTGGCTGTGCAAAGAAGTAAGCACTTTCTGGGCGGATGGAGAAAATAAAATACGGCGAACGCTTGACGCAGATATGGAAACGCTTACATTGCCCGCGACGCGCTGGCTGTATATACCCGTCAGATATGATGACCCATTCGTCAAAAATTTAGCTCCCGAAGAATATAGAGATGATAACGGATATTTAACCCCATGTGTATTCGGTTGGGGAACAATGTGGCTGAAAGAAAACGGTTACGAACCTCAGGATTACCCGTTTGAGTTGGAAATATACGGCTTAAATGACGGGTATGAAGAAATCGAGGGCGGCGCGAATATAACTCTTGCTATCCCAATGGTGTAAAATTTCAAAGGAGATTGTGAAAATGATAAAGCAGGCGCAGGCAAATTTATGGTTGAATATTATTTATCCTGAAAATGAAGATGTAAATATAAATTCGGTTTACTTGAAAAACCATACAAAAGATGAAATATTGGAGTGCTTTTCGCATTTCCGCAGTTATATGGTTTCAATTTTTATAAAAATCGCAGAGGGGAATATAGATTTTCCCTCTACGTTGCATTGCATTTTTTCAGTAATATTAATTATGGCGCAAAGCGGTAAATTAAACGGCGATACTCTTTGGGTTGATAAAAAAGCATTTAAGGATAGCCTGAAAAAAGTACAAAGTTCCAGTAAAAAAGCAGTCGTCGATTTGTTACAGGAAAACGGATTTGTTTTTGAAAGTGATATTTTTTCAAGTAAAAATGAAAGCTGTTCCGTTGAATTTCCTGATGACAACCTTGTTTTAAAAGGAATGTATTTATATTCTATGGCTTGTACTTTTATTGAAATTAATTCTGGGATGTATATTTGTGGGAGAACAGGTCTTGCATATGAGTTACTCAATCCAAAGCTTTTTGAAAACACAAAAGAAAATGAGATAACATTTATACTTGACGATTTTTTACGTTTTTTTGACGGCGAGGAAGAAAAAGAAGCCATACGAATTTTTCATACAAAAATGATTGAGCATGGTTATAAGTTCAGTTTTAAAGTAGATATTTTCGGAGGGGATTCCGGGAGGTCTGACAATGCTTACGCAAATATCGGCTATACTGTAAAAGACTGCCCGACAGCACATATCACAGTACGGATTGATGATGATTATAAAAACCGTAAGCCAAGTATAGGAATAAAAATAAGCGGGATGCGGACAATCACGAGAAAATATAGTGATTATATTGAAAAATGCTCCGACGAATTTAAATGCGGTTTGAATAAAATATATCCTGATTGTTCGGAAAGCTGCTGTGAACAAACATATATGGAACAGTGTAAATATTGCATGGAATATTCGTTGAATGATATTCATTACTGTAAATGTACTTGTCTCTGTTGGGGCTGTATTGAAGATAAACGTGTTTTCACGGCAAATAAAAATGATATTGATACATATCTATATTTCGTTCGTGAAAACGATACAAAGAAAAAAATTTCAAAATAGATTTTATATTTTAGTACATTCAAATTAAGTAAAACATTCAGCGTTTGAATCAATCACGGAGTGCGAATTTATATCTTGAACAAAGAATATTTAAAATATTTTTAAAAACCCGGTTCTTTCCGAAATCACAACGCCGTAATTATGGTGATTTTCGGTAGTAACATAATTTTAATAATTTGATTTTACGTTTGAAGTTCCGCCATGAATCTTTTATTTTGGCGGAGCTTCTTTTTGGCTCGTGTTATCCATGCGCCGATATGGTTCTGTTTGACTCCCCATAATGCCGCGATTTCCGCTCCGGTATAACCTTTGACTTTCAACTCCAACGCTTCAATTCCAAGACGGGTTATACCGTCGTATTCAGATTTTATTGATTTAAACAGGTCAAAAATAGCCGTATCTGATATAAAAGAATTATATTCATCTTCAGCAATGTTATTATCAGCGTCTGTACCATTTACGCCGTCGTCCGTATCCGGCGAAATATCGCTAAGATTAACTGCATATTTATGCTGTTTCCACATCTTTTTACAATAAGTAAGCAATCCGTTTTTCACTACAACTTGCGCATACGTGACAAACTGAGCCAGTTCGCCGTTATATGTGGCGGCGGCTTTGCACAGCCAAATACAGCCTTCCTGAAATAAGTCGTCATAACTGAACCCGTAAACAGATTCTTTTACTGTTATGTGGCTGTATATCGCCCATTTGACAATATCAAGATGATTTTCAACTAATTCTTTTTGTTCGTTATTAAGATATTCGATTCCTTTCATGGGACAACCCTTCTTTCGTTTAATTTAAAATACTTTATTTTTTATGTTTTTTTCATGACGCTGTTTTGTTTTTTTTTAAACTGTTTTCGCACAACGCGATCAATTCATTGCACATATACTCTGAAAACTTGGCAATATGAGCCTGCTGGCTGTTGAGTCCGAATTTTGCTTCCATCCACTTGTAAGCCTGCCATTTTTTCATCAAGCCGCTCTCCCATAGTTGATTAAACGATTTGTGCGCTTCTATGCGCTTGATACGAAGTTCCTTATTGCGAGGGTTCCCAACGGCTTCAGAGTCTTTTTATGCACCCCGACATAGGAATCCGCAGGTAGGGTAGCGGGAACAGATATACAGGTATTCATTTTTTGCCTTATCTCCGTGGACGACCGAAGCGGGGCGCAACATGGCGCGGGCTCCGCAGTGGCATTTGACGATATTTTTTTCAAGGTGATTTCCCCCTTTAAATTTACTTATTTTTTATTCAATATTGTTTATAAAAACAACAGCATGGATATTTTGCGAAGCTACGGCAGCAGGCATTGTTACTGATAATCTGCAGAATGGCGCACTCATCTGATGAGCTTACGTTCCATTCTAACCACAGCGAATAAACAGATTCAAACTGCTGCTGGCTGATAACCGTTTGACATTCATATTTGTCCGGAGCGATGCCCGTCATCTTTTGTATTACGTCAGCCGACAACAGTACTGGCTGCCCGTCAGCGTCCGGGACAAGCAGAAATCCTGAACATGGTTTTTGTTTACCGTAGGGACATTCGCCGCATTCGACAAAAATGGAATTTCGCCAGTTTCCTTTCGCCGCATTGAAAAAGGAAAATATTGTGCATATTTTGTTTAACATATCTTTCACCTTCATTACGTTACATTTGAATTTGTTGATTGAATAAAAAAAGACGACTTTTCAGACAAAAGCCGCATTCTTCCGTTGCGCTGGATAAAATTTTACATTATATTAATCCATTGTTCATGTTTTCGTTTCTTTTTAAGATCCTTTACGCATTCTAAAATAAGCGTCTGCATAGCTTCATAATTTTCGACTATTCCGACTGCATAACCCTGTTCGCGCAGTGTTTCAACTGCCGGATTTTTTTCAAGGCAGTAATACTGCTCCGGATATATTCCATATTGCACCGGAAGATTCACGAATATTCCGCCGTCAACAGTCGCATAGCGTAATAAGTCAAGTTCGGGATATATACAGCTGTTTTTCGCCGCCCATTCAAATATTTCTTTCATTGTCATTGACAGATACGACCCCCAATACTTTATTTATTGATTCCATATAACGGGGATTGCAGTAGTCTATGGCGTTGAATATGTTTCCCTCGGTGACACACAGGTCTATCTCTTTTCCGTACGGCAGCAATCCTGCCCAGCCGCCTATAATATTACCAGTTTTATCGATAGCGTGAAACGGGCGGGCAAGACCTGCGAAAGTCATATGTTCTGCGTAATGGAAACGTGCGTCGGCAAGAAGCGGCTGATGCGACTTCAGATAATTTACGCCTTTCAAGTCCGGCGTTAATATCCGTATAACAACATCAGCCGCTTCTATAGCCGTCAAAGCAAACGAATTTATCATATACGAATTGCAGTCGGTTATCACGTAGTCAACCAGTTTAGACGCTTCACCAATGAGGTTCAACAACGCGTCATATTTGATTTCAGGATAGCTCAGCGGATTATCTCCCGCAACATATCCCATCAGTCCTATAAAAGGGAATGATTTCACGACAGCCACTTTGCCTGCTACAAGAGTTGCGTCAATTTCTGGGGAAGACAGCACATGACCGACAGAAGCGTCAGAACTAATAATTTGATTGGGCAGCCATACCGGAAGCATAGGCGTTTCTAAATCCGCATTGATTATGATAACTTTTCGTTTATTTTGTGCCAATGCTCTTGCCAGAATGCACGAAAAAGTGGATTTACCGCTCCCGGAATTGCCCCAAACGGCGATTGTTTTTCCCACAAAAATTCTCCTCTTTGTTTGATGCATCAAACCGTTATTTTCATAAATTCTGTTTTATAATCCGTGTGATCAAGCCCATGGCAACGCCGTGCTCCTCGTCGAGATGAGTTACCGCGAAACTGACGTCGTCCTTTTTGCCGGGCATTTTCCTGTCGTAGCATGAATGCGCTATCGCGTTGGCGCCGTTGGATAACCGTATATATACAACGCCGTTGCGCACATCGGTCACTTTACCGGCATATTTGCTCTGAACACGGCATTTTTTCAGGTTATCATGGTTTGTAGTATCCGATACGCTCCGTATGTCCGCTCTGATAGATATATCCTCAAGGCTTTCTCGTTTCACGCTGAGAATACGCACAAGTATCTGGTCGCCCACGCTGAAACGCTCATGGGCGTCGCCGAGCCAGTCCCATGACAAATCGCGCGCCAATATGGAACACTCGACCCCGAACGCCTCAATCCGCACGACTTTTTCCGCTACGGCGATAACGCGCGCCTGTACGATGCGTCCGTCATATATACGGTACACACCGGAAGCGTCAGTATCCATGTAGAAAATCTGCCGCTTTTTCATCATTGCGTCTTTTCGGCTCGCGACTATGCTGCGTGTCTTTGTCTCGATACCTTTCACCATAAAATCGATATCAGCTCCGATCATAGTTCCGAGTATCTTATTCTGCCGCAGCATAAGTTCGGCGTATTCCCGCCCGGTTGGACTGCGACCGGAACCGAGCATCATTTCCTTTATTGGAATAACAACGCGGAAATCGTTGTAAGTGACGATTACTATTGTTTTGCCTGTTTCAGTCTGTTCGATGCCGTCGAGCGAACCTGTAAGGATTTTCCGGGTACGGTAAGCGTTACGCACTTCGTGCCATGCGGTTTCTTCTTTGCTTTCCTGTGTTTCCACTTCCGTTTTAGCTTCGATAGTCAATATTGCCGGAGATGTATTCCGCCTCGAAGTTTTTCTTAACGGCTGCTCAGTTTGGGGATCCGAAGCGCCGGTTTCGGAAATATCCGGATCCTCTCCGGATTCCGATTCATTTTTTGTTCGCGGCACATTTCTTGTTTTAATCTGGTTTGGTTTATCTGAGTCGTTTTGTTCTTCGGTTTCGTCGTCAGTAATGTCGCTAAATTCAGGTGGTTCATCGTCGTCAAAATCGTCCATTGAGCCGAGCAGCTCATTTATATCTACGTCGCTCATTTCAATCTGCGTATCTGCTTCCGTACCGGAAAGCTTATTATCTTCATTTTCATCGTCAAATACCGTTGATTCGGCACTATTTTCAAATTCATCATTTATGGAATCAAACAATATATCTTCATCGTCTTTTTCTGTTTGGTTTTTCGGAGGGAGAAGTTCTGTATTGTCTTCTTCCGGAATTAAATTTAGTTCGTCTGTTTTCTTTTTTGCTGGCATAAAATAATTCCTCCTTTTTTATTTTTATAAAATTGAATCTCTGTCTGTCGAAACATATTCCGACTTATTATTTGCATTGCTTTTATTTTCTGATTCGCCGCTTGGTTTCGGCGGTTTCTTAGGCATATCTTTTTTTGTCGCATATTGTTTATTGGGTTTTTTGGCTAACGGCGAGTAATCAATTTCTATTGCGGCTTCAGAAGGTTTCCATTTCGGGACATATTCTGACGCTTTGCAGGAAATGAGCTTTTTTGCCTCAGGGTGGCTTGAGTAGTCGAATTTATCTACCTGAAGCACTTTTTGTCCGCGTATGATTACCAACGCCTTATTGACGGGCAGGCGGAGAACCTCGTCCATTGTAAGAAGTTTACGCTTGCCTACGCCGCTGGTTTCGCGGTATTCCGGCGTATAATCTGAAATCCGCCACGTGCCGAGTTGTTTTGCCCTGCTTGACACATTTATGCTTGTCTCGCCAGTCCGGTCCGATATGAATTTCGCCGTAAGTTCATCCGTGCAGCCTAAAAAAAGCTGTATATCGCAATTTCCCAGAATCTCCTGCCATTGGTTCAGAGGGTATCGGTTCTGAAGTCCAGGCAGGTTCTGGAAAACGCATGACATACTAATGTTACGGGAACGTATAACAGATATCTTCCGGGACAGATCCGGTATCACGCCGCAATTCACGAGTTCCTCGCCCAAAAGATGGACGGGTACCGGCAGGCATCTGTCGGGGCAATGATTATCTGCGTAACGGACAAGCTTTATAAACATAAATGATATAAATAACGAGCTCAAAAAGTCGAACGTGGAATCTTGATCGGAAGTGATACAAAAATATGCACATTTCTGTTTACCTGGCAATTCCATATCAATTTCGTCGCGGCTGGTTATGAGGCGTATCAATTTGTTCTGGAACACCTGTAACCTTGAACCAAGTCCGATGATAATACCGCTGCGCACTGTTTCCGACGCCTGCTTGAATATACTGTAAGGCGTTTTTGCCGGGTGCCCGACGAAAAGCGAATCAAAAAGCTCGTTCAGTTCTTTTTCAGAGCATAATGTAAGCAACTTATACACTTCTCCGATATTTTTGCCCTCCGGTTCATATTCCTGTTCAACATATAATACCAACGCTTTCAGTAAATTCTGCTCGCTTGTATTCCAGAAATGGTCTCCATTTTCCGAACCGGTATTTTTTATGATAACATCGCAGAAAAGCTGCGCCATCAGCTCCTGTCCTTCTATCTCGGCAAGGCAGTTCCACGAATCGGAATTTTTTGGGCTGACAAGGTTGAATACTTTTACCGTATAGCCTTCATTACGCAGGTATTCGCTGCATTTTTCAAAAATTTCGGCTTTCGGATCTGTGATTATAAGCGATTCGCCGCGGGCGGCGCATTGAAACACCATGTTTATACAAAACGCCCGGGTCTTTTTCGACCCGGACGCTCCATATACCGCAAGATTTCGGTTCATCATACTTTTTTCAGGCACGCAGACCGTTTTGCCGTTTATCTGACCTAAGATTGTGCCGTGATGTTTTCGGATATCCGGCGCAATATCGAGTACGCCGCTCATCTTCCGTTCCGACATAAAACCCGCTGTGCCATACGTACCTTTACTTGAGTATATAAGGTTGCGTTCCTTGTCATATTCGCCCTTATCGCCCCAGCCGAGTTTCATAACAAACAAAACCAACCCAACAATAAGTACAATACAACCACCGATTCCATAAATGCCGTACGGAAAATCGAACACAGCTTTAATACAATCAAGCGGCAATAAAGACGGCAAGGCTGGAGATGTACCGTCGCCGGGATATCCGCCGCCGTTCTGCCATACCGCATAATTTTTTAAAAATTGAGCTATATACCCGCCTGCGTAGAGCACTACGGCAGTTATCAACGGCGCGACTATAATCAACTTCCATAGTTTTCTTATTTTCACGGAAAAAACCTCCTTTCAAATTTGCTTAGGTTTATGAGCTGAAACTTCACATTATCACAACAGAAACGGCGTAATACGTCAGCCTGGAAATCGAAGCAAATCATGGTTCCGCTCCTGCTGTGAAGTTGAAGCGCGGAATTAAACCGCTTGATTCGGTGCATATCGCAGTCATAAGCTAACATCACCGGTTCGCCGTTTTTATCAACAGCGTCGTTCTCGGCGAAAAACTCCGGATTATGTTCATTCAAGCCTTCCAATAATATACTGTTGAGATGATTTCGTCTGCCTCTGTCACATAAGAGTTTCAACAATACCTCTCCGTTATGATACTGCCGCTCCTGAATGGCAGGGCGAAAATGTCATAATCTTACGTGATTCTATGTACTACGGACATGGGATAGGTATAACGACAGCAGACGAAATTATCAGAGACTTAAACTCAAGGCGAACGGAATATGCTGCCAAATCAGCTTATCTTATAGATTCAGTAGGGCGTCCGGACTTCAAAAAATTATCGGATATCTATTATAGCATTCCCCGCAGAGTTGATACATTAGTGTGGAAGCCTTTCCCGCCGCCGCTGTTAAAAAATATATAATCATTTCAATAGTTTATAAATTTTACAGTAGTTTTTCATTTTGTTTTCGGGAAATAAGTTCCTGAAGCTCGCGGCGATCTGTCGTTATGAGGTCTTTTTCGAGCTGGCTGGATTTGAATTCCACCGTTATATTGTTGTTATTTGTGCTTATTAACCCGCTGCCGCGCTCAAAATGAGTAATTTCCATAACTTCGGCTTCTGACAGATTAAGTATCGACTGAACGCGCTGCGCCTCGTCATCTTCAAGATTCAGGATTATTTTCGTCTTGGCGTTATTGATGATGCCTTTACCGTATTTTCCGTCATCGAGCGCAAAGAAATCGTTCAGGTCTTGCGTGGCAAAAACTGCCGAACCTCCGTAACCGCGTATGATTTTCGCTATTTCTAAGCAGAATTCCGCCGCCTGCCTGTTGGACGAACCCCCGATTAACTGCCAGGCTTCATCTACAAATATTGATTTCTCCACCGTACGGTCTTCTTTTACCTTGTCCCAGACGAAATCCAGTGCCACGAACATACCTACAGTAAGAAGGTCGCCGGTTAGCTCGGAAATATCAAGCACAGTGTATTTATTATCCAAATTTACGTTTGTTTGCTGAGAAAAGGTGCTTGCCGAACCATGCACCAAACGGTTGACGATGTTCGCCATCCTTTTTGTCTCAGGGCTTTTGTTAAGAACTTCGTATAAATCGCCCAGAACCGGCATTTCGCGGTAACTGCCCGGGTTTGTAAAATTTTCGGGGTCTTCCAGTGAGTCGTTGTTGTGCGTTATTCCTTTGAGCGCGTAAGTCTTAATCAAAGAATCGTCAAGGAGTTGCCGTTCTTCATGTGACATATCCGGTATCAGGAGCGAAAAGAAAATATGTAGACGCTGGATTTTTGCCGTCAATTCCGATTTTTCCATGCTCGGACCGTCAAGGAGTTCTTCCATCGTTTTATCCGCACGCCGTATTTCCATCACATTGATACAATTCCGCGAAGCGGGTGAAATCTGTATGAACTCGCCGCCTATATTTGAGCAGGCTCTATGGAACTCATGCCCTTTCAGCGGCGCGACGATGAAAACCTGTATTCCTTTGCGCCGCATACGCAGTGCCATCAGCTGCATCGTAAACGTTTTTCCCGCTCCGCTTGTGCCTAAAATAGCCATGTTCGCATTTCTGTATATTTTTGAATTGAATATATCGACTATAATCAGACTGGCATTGTATTTGTTTACGCCGAGCAGGATGCCGTTGTCGTCGCACATCTCGTAAGACGTGAACGCGTAACAGCTTGCCGCACCCGACGTGAGTATATTCCGCTTTGACCGTTCGTAAAGTTTCTTCTCCAGAGAGACTAACGGCAGAGCCGATAAAAAGGCTTCTTCTTCGCGGAACGAGCAGGACACGACGTTCATATCCTGCGACAGCAGGAGTTTTTTAAGCTCATTGGTGCGCCATTCCAAGATTTCAAGAGATTCCGCCGTAACTGTCACCAGCAAGTTCAGGTAATAAAAATCCTCGTTGTTTCCGAGTCCTTCTTTTAAAAAATATCCGCTGCGGATAGCCCCTTCGAGATCGTCCCAGTCTGTGTTTGTATCAGATGTTTCCTTGATTTTAGAACGGTTTATGCGTATCTGCTGTCCTAATTTTTGTATTATTTTTTCTTTGGGTTGCTTCGTTAGAAATATATCCAAATCAATCCCGTCTCCGGCGTTCACAATCAAACTGAGCCAGCCTGCCGGAACCTGCGTCTTGTACCCGTTTGACGGCACAAGCAGATAGGTATAATATACGCCGTCTATTTGAATGTGATTTCCATTCGTAAAATCAATGCTTTCGGGCGCGAACAATTCCGCTGACGGAATAGCGTCAATATTTTCCGTATTTTTGGTTACCATGTATTTTCCGATAACTTCATCTATATGAATTGGCAGAGATTTTTCGCCGCTCGTCCTGCGGTTCAGCAGATTATATAATATATTGGAAGTAAATTCGTCCTCGTTTTCGGGTACAATAATTTCATTACCGCATTGACGGAGATAATTCGCCGCAGTCCGCGCCGCTGTTTCAAGAGCAGCTATGGCATCGCTTTCCACGCTGCCGCGGCGACCATTCCACGGCTCATACTCAAATATGATAAAGAAACGCCTGGTTATCGCTTCTTTTGAACCTATCTGTCGTATCAGTTTAGCGTAATCCTCCTGCAGCAATTTACACCGTTCGTCCGTCTCCTGCTCTAATTCTCTTTTTACAGTTTCAAGGTGCCTGTTTATATCCGCCCGCTTCGTAAGCACTTTGAACTGCATTTTTACCGGGCTTATCTTCAGATAACTGATGAAAGAATATATAATACTTTGCTGTTCACGCTCGCTGCGGAGAAGAAAATTTATCGGCTCGATTTCGATGATTTTCACATAACGGCGGTCTTTGGTATATATAATGCCGTGTGCTATTTTTTCGATAGGTATAATATATTCCGCAACAGGATTCATAAACTGAACGGAAGCATTAGCTTTTTCCGATTTTAATATTTTAAGAAGCGGGGCAATAAATTTAAGAAGAATATTAAAACGTTTTTTCTTATACTCCTCTGATATATCGCCGAATTCTGCGGGGAAATCGTCCATCTTCTGGCGTTTTATTTTTATTGCGGAAGTATTGCCACGTTTATTTTGCTTTCTTATGCTCCTTGAACCGGATTTTATCCCGCCGCCTGCCGTAATGCCGATTACCCGGCGATTCTTTAGATATTTGATAAAAATAAAGATAAATGAAGACAGGCTCTCGCCTGAAATGCCGATTAACGCGAACATCGCAAGGGGCAGAGCAGTCAGGCAGATTATGATAATTCGTGTCGTCAAAGTCAGATTAAGACTGAAAATCGGCAGCCCTACAATAAAAGCAAGGATACCCGCTTCAATCGCATTCCGCACTTTGAACATTCCCCCGAAGAAAGTGCCTGATTCGATAAAATTCGGCGGAATTATATATAAATTTTTATTTTTTTCATTGTTTTTATTATTTTCTGCCATTGGGGTCTCCTTTTATTTTTCAGAAGCTATTTATATTATGTTTCTGCATATAACTTTTGATTTTATATGCACTAACCTCTTGACTTCCTGCATATTTTCAGATATAATATATGCAGATAAATTTTATCAATCAGGAGGTCGTTTTTGAAATTTTTTGATTATTCATTTTTAGAACACGGTATGCTCCCTGCCGGACTTATAAACACAGTTGCGGCGATTGCCGAACTTCGCGAACGCGAAATCGGACGTAAAGAAAATTATGTCGAAATTTTCAGTAAACTCGAAAGCATTGCCAAAATACAGTCAGTAAAAGGCTCAAATGAAATCGAGGGTATTGTCACGAGCGAGCAGCGTATCAATGAAATTGTAAACCAAAACAGCGCGCCGCTCAATCACAACGAAGCCGAAATTGCCGGGTACCGCGACGCTCTCTCCCTGATACACGATAACTATGCAAGTCTTGATATACGCGAAAACGACATTTTACGTCTGCATGAAATTATGCTGTCCTATTCGCCGGTAAGCGGCGGCGCATATAAAGAATCGGACAATGTTATCATGGAAGTCGCCGGCGGCGTCCGCCGAGTGCGTTTTGACCCCACGCCTGCGTCGGAAACTGCGGAAACGATGGAACAGCTTATATTGGCGTATATGGACGCGCGGAGCAATTATAACGTCAGTCAGCTTTTGTTGATACCCTGTTTTATACTTGATTTTCTGTGCATTCACCCTTTTGCGGACGGTAACGGCAGAATGTCGCGCTTGTTGTCATTGCTGTTACTGTATAAGAACGGTTTTGACGCAGGTCGTTACATATCGTTTGAAGAGCAGATAAACCGTTCAAAAGCCGCGTATTATCAGGCGTTAAAAGACAGTTCGGCAGGATGGCATGAAGAACGGAACAGTTATTTCCCGTTTATAGAGAATTTTATAACCACATTGTTATATTGTTATAAGGAACTCGACAAACGTTTCGCCGTTGTGAACAGCCGTAAAGTCACCAAACGTCAGCGTATTGAAGCTACTGTAATGAACAGTCTGCTGCCAATTTCAAAAGCTGAAATATGTTATATTTTGCCCGATGTCAGCCCAACGACGGTGGAAGCCGCGCTTGCCGTAATGGTAAAAAGCGGTCAGATTGAGAAAATCGGAACGTCGAGAAATATAAAGTATATTAAGAAATTCTAATACTGTTTTGCAATCTTTCAACCGGTATAATCCTACGAATTTATGAAATTCATAGGATTTTGGGCAATTCCGTCCTTGATCAGCTCGAAATGTAAATGATTTCCAGTTGAGCGTCCGGTAGTACCGACTTTGGCTATCACATCGCCTGCGTTCACTGTGTCGCCGACATTTACCAGAAGCTCCCTGCAATGTCCGTATAATGTATAATATCCGTTGCCGTGATTGATGACGATTCTGAACCCGTAACCTGTCGTCTTCATCTCCGAAACCACTACAACGCCCGATTTCGCCGCATGAACCGGCGTACCTTTTGTGAATGCGATGTCGATCCCTGTGTGAAAATCCTGCGCACCTGTGATGGGGTCAGTTCGGCTGCCGAACCCTGATGTGATATGCGCCTGCCAATCCATACCTGCGAACGGCGAATTGAATTGACTGTCGGACCATTCATATGGGTATGTGTCCGCCAAGTCCGACAATGAGTTATGTACTGCTGACGCTTGATTGTTGAAATCGTCGTCAAGGAATATACTCAGATTCGTAGCATAGTCTAATGCAGTCGTCTTTTGCTCGTCTGTCAGCCGAAACACGTTGTCCGCGAAATAATCGTCACCAGAATATATGACGGTATATGTGATTTTAGTGATATTAACATCATTATCATTTTCATCTTTTTCAATAATTGTGTCTGTTTTCGTCGTGTAGCTGAACAGATTATCTTTTTCAAATTCTATAGTAGCTTTTAAATTATCAATATTTATATCTTCATAACTGCCTTTTGAGGCGCAATACTGCGATATAATCAGGTCGCTGTTGAAAAAAATATCGTCCGCATAACTGTCGGTTATCTCCGTTTCGGTATCCGCAGAAAGCCCTGATATTTCGGCGTTTATATCGTCTAACACTTTATCGTGGCTCTCGCGCAGAATAGTATTTACCGCCGTTTCTATTTCGCTGATATTCTGCACGATGGCGGCGTTGTCGTTCATTATATTAATATCAGGCACATCGGATATATCAGAACCACCTCCGCCGCCGAACAGACTGCCGAAGATGATCGATGGCAACATGAGTATAAATAAAATGGGCAGGAACAATATAAATGCAACGGCTGCTATGATTTTACCGACAGTTTTTCTGTTCTGCCATAATCCTGCGGCAACCGCTCCGTATGGACCGCCGACAGCCGCGCCTTTTGAAGTAGCCGCAACCGTTTTACCCGTCTTTATCGCTCCACTAATCATATGAGCCGCATTTGAGCTTTTTTCCGCTGCTTCCTGCAGAACATTCTTATCTTCTTCAGCCATTATACACGGTCCTTTCTGCGGGGTATCTCCGGCAGTCTTTTGATAATGGATTCATTATACGCGATAGTGCCGTCCGGTGTCATATACGGCGTTTTGTCTACCATATCCCGCGCATACTGTTTATACCATTTTGACCCATCCGCAGTTTCGACGGTGCTGTATTGTCCTTCGGGAGCAATATACTGTTCTGTATTGTACATACCGAATTCAATTCCATCCGGATTAGCAGGCGATGTTTCCATGCCCATGATTCGTCCGCCGCCGATTTCCACATTGGAAAAAGTGGGAGTTTCCGCGTTAACATCGGTCAATATATCTGTTTGGTTAGACTGCGAGGTATATCCCAAATATGAGTTTATAGCTTTGATTGCGTTTTCGCCCGTTATCATTCCGGTTGAGGTTATACTGCCCTGCGCTACCGACCCGATTATACTATTGGCGAATTCGCCGCCTTTTTCTATAGACGACGCGAACATTTTACCGCCGAGTCCACCGCCGCTTTCACCCGTTGCGTTTTTCATCGCACCGCGGTTGAACGAACGGCTGACGACGCCCGCAAGACCGCCGC
>WQYZ01000057.1 GCA_009780985.1 Oscillospiraceae bacterium
ACAAAAGTGGAAGATTCAATGGGAAATATAATATTAGATAACCGTATTCCCAAAAAGACAATAATTATGAGCGAAGAGAACGCGTTTATTCTGACAAAGCTGATGATGGGCGTCGTTTACGGACCGAACGGCGAAAGCGACGGCGAAGGCAAAGGCACGGCAGACTACAAGACGTTTACTCTGAGAGACAAGATTGACGTCGCGGGGAAAACAGGCACTACGAACAGCGATAATGACCGCTGGTTCATAGGATTTACCCCATATTATCTGGGCGGAGTATGGATTGGATACGACCAGCCCAAATCCCTGAACGTCAGCAAAACGTCGGCAAATCCGCCGATGCTGATATTCAACACAGTTATGGAGAAGATTCATGCGGCAAAAAATTTAATCACCGATCCCAAACAGACGTTTAAACAGCCCGCGACTGTTATACTGGCTCCGTACCGCACAGTCAGCGGCTCAACGTCAATGGGGTACTTCGCAAAAGGCTCGGAACCTGACTATCAAATCCAGCCATCGACGGAAAATACTACGGAGCCCGAAACCGAAACTACGGCTGAAGCAACCACCGAAAACACGACGGAGCCGCCCACCATTGCAACTACTACAGAGCCGCCCACGACAGAAGCTACTCAGGAACAGACAATCGGCGATGAAAACAGCGCCCCGCCTATAGAGCCGGAAACAAACGCTCAGGGGGGTGAAACCTCATCTCCAGCCAACAACATATCGGATATATTAAACGGGATTTTTACAAACAATCAAAATAATGCAAATAATGCCGATAATCCGACGGTCCCCGAAGAGACGATAGTCCCTGAAGATTAGAAATTTACAATGCGGGTTTATTCTCCGCAGGTAAACAGAAAGAGAGAGTATAAAAAGCGGAAGTGTAAAATAAATGTAAAAAAATTTATTAAAATAAATTTTGCTGTTGACAACATAAAAAAAATTAATTATAATATTATAAGTGTAGATATAGAAAAGTTTTCAAAATGAAAAAATTAACAGTCATAAGAAAATATTCAAAATATTCATGAAATAATTACGGAGGAATCATATGAATATAAAAAAAAGAAGCATAGTATCCATTTTGTTAATATTAGCAATGGCATTTTCACTGCTGGCATTTGCATCCTGCTCATCAAGCGGGGATAAAGAAGAAACAATAACAGTGCATATGACAGTAATCGGTCCCAACAACGAATCAATATCGGATACGGACTTAAAATTGACCGATTATGCAAACAATCTTACCGCCGCATATGCGACACAGTATTTATGCACTCAGGTAGAACAGATAGCATACAACTATGATCCAGACGCAAAAATGGTTACGCAGATAGGGGACTATATAAACGAGAGCGCGAACAGCGCGGCAACAAGCGAGACGGACGCTGACGGAAACGTGATAACAACTGAAGCGACTTCTGTAGCGATGACTGGTTTATTCTGGCAGCTGTTAATTAACGGAAATGAAGCTTCGTCAGGCGACCTGATAAAAGACGGCGACAAAATCAGCTGGAGTTATGTCAATTTGCCTATAACAAACCAATAAAATTAATGAATTTAAAATAAAAATATAATAAAATAAATCCCCGAATATTAAAATTGGGGATTTGTTTTTTATTTGTTAATTGATATATCTTGAAAAATATTAAATTTCATGATATAATATTACGATTATTGAATTATTGCGAAGTCAGGGGATTTATTGATGTTTAATTTGTTTGTTCCGGATATTATATACGGCAGCGTGTATGATATTGATTTTGTTTCCCTAAAGAAAAGAAATATAACAGGATTGATATTTGATATAGATAATACTCTTGTTTCTTATAAGAGGGATAAACCGGACGAAAACGTCATAAATCTGATGAACAGGCTGAAAAAAGCGGGATTTGCCGTATGCTTTGTTTCAAACAACAGCAAACAGAGGGTTGATACATTCAACAGGGACTTCAAATATTTTTCGTTTTCAAACGCAAAAAAACCGCTGAAAAAATCGATGTGCCGCGCGCTCGAATCCATGAACCTGACAAACGAAAATGTCGCCGTAATCGGAGACCAGCTTTTTACGGATGTGGCGGCGGCAAGAAGAATAAAAGCCATAGCGGTGCTTGTGAATCCGATAGAACCGGTTGACTCTCTTTTTTTTAAATTTAAAAGGATGTTGGAAAAACCGTTTATTAAGACATATTACAAGAGATTGGAAAAATTCAAAAGAATAAGGGAATGGATATAGGTATGACGGACAAATATAGATTTGCAGTGTTGGGAACCCCGATAGAGCACAGCCTGTCGCCGGATATTCACAGGATTTTTGCGGAAGGCTGCGGGTTTGAATGGGAAAAGGATTTTGAGTACGTAAAAATAGAAACGGACAAACCTCAGTTAAAAGATACAGTCGAGAGTTTAAAATCAGTGGGCTTCTCAGGATTTAACTGCACTATGCCGCTGAAAGATGAAATCGTAAAATATGCAGATGAGAAATCTGAGCAGTCGGAATTTCTGCAGGTCTGCAACACAATTAAGATAAATAAAAAAGACGATAAATTCGTATTGAGCGGATATACGACGGACGGCGACGGAATGGTCGCAGGGATAAGATACAACGGTGTCGAAGTCACAGGGAAGAATATTCTTGTATTCGGAGCGGGCGGTACGACGAAATCCGTGGTTTTATCGCTTATCAGAAATAAGGCGAATAAAATCATTGTGCTGAACAGGTCGAAAGAAAATCTCGATCTTATACATGATTTATTTGGTGATCCAACCATTCTTTTTGATTTGCTTAATTTAGAAAATATAGAAAAATATATAAAAACTTTTGATATAGATATATTGATAAACACGTCGCGTCTCGGTATGAAAGGTTTTGAGGAGTACCCGTCGTTTGACCCGGAGTATAATTTTATAAAGCTGATGAAACCGGGTTCGGCAGTAGTCGATTCCGTATATAATCCGTTAAAGACAAATATGATAATTGCGGCGGAAAATAATAATTTAAAAACAGTTGACGGGTTTTGGATGCTCGTATATCAGGGAGTCCTCGCATTTGAGATATGGACAGGGAAGAAAGTCCCTGACGAATATATCGAAAAAGCGCATGGGATTATAAAAAGATAAGAGAGAATATATATGTCTGAAATAAAAACAAGAACATCCGCGTTATTCGGTTCAGGAGGTAATCCCAAGAGTTTTTATAGCGACGGTCATAAAGATACTATAGACGTTTTCAAGTGGCTCAGTGAAAAAAATATTGATTCTTACGAATATCAGGCGGGAAACGGATTGAACGCCGGGACTCTGACTTTGAAAAGAATCGGCGAAGAAGCCGAAAAAAATAATATAGTAATGTCGCTGCACGCGCCGTATTTTATATCCATATCGAGCGACGACGACGAGATAATCGTAAAAAGTATAAATCATCTGATAAGATGCATCAACGGAGCGTCGGCGTTGGGCGCGTATATTGTAGTTGTGCACTCCGGCGCATTAGGCAAAAATACGCGGGAAAAGGCTGTAGGAAAGGCAAAATCGACCATTGAGAAAACTCTTGAGATTTTATATAAAGACAATAAGACAGATATACAAATCGGGCTTGAAACTATGGGAAAACAAAATCAGCTCGGCACTATTGAAGAAGTGATAGAGTTGTGCAAAGTCGATACGGCAGGTAATATTCTGCGCCCGGTCGTGGATTTCGGACATCTGTATGCGAGGGAAGTCGGGGAAAATTTTAAAATATACGACGATTATCTGAAAGTATTTGAGCAAATCGGGGAGAGTTTATCGGACGATACGGCGAAATATCTGCACTGCCACTTCTCGAAAATCGAATACACGCAAAAAGGCGAGAAAAAACATCTGACGTTTGCGGATAAAACGTTCGGACCGGAATTTGAGCCGCTTGCCGAAGTTCTGGCAAAAAATAAGCTGTGCCCGAATATAATCTGCGAATCCGACGAAACTATGGATATTGACGCATTGTTTATGAAAAATATATATAATAAGTCAAAAATTTAATTTGTGAGGAAAAAATTTTATGAAAATATCTGTTGTAAACGGAGCGAATCTGAATCTTGTGGGAAAGCGCGAGCCGAAATATTACGGCAGCGAAACCCTTGATACTATAAATCAGGAAATCAAGGCAAAAGCCGACGTTCTCGGAGTAGAAGTCGATTTCTTTCAGTCGAATATAGAGGGCGAAATAATAAATTTTATACACAACTCTAATAATACGGACTGCGGCGGGATAATTTTAAACGCCGGCGCGTTCACGCATTACAGTTATGCGATACACGACGCGATAACGTCGGTTGATATTCCGGTTGTCGAAGTGCATTTGTCGAATATCCATAAGCGCGAAGAATTCAGGCACAAATCTGTTTTATCCGACGCATGCGTCGGATTGGTCACGGGATTCGGGAAATACAGTTATATTATGGCATTGGAGTATCTTGCGGCGGCTAAATCAACTTAGTGCAGTTACCAAATTCGCCTACAGGCGAATTTAAAGTAACGGAACAAGCAGAAGTTGATTATATAAACTTGTTGAAAGGGGGGTTGAAAATTGTTAAGAGGTCTTTTTGGCGGTAATATTGATCCTATGCAATTAATGGTACAAATGTTATATTTTATACCGATTGCTTTGATAACAATGGTGGTTCATGAGTGCTCGCACGGATATATCGCGTACAAACTCGGAGATCCGACGGCAAAAATGATGGGCAGGCTGACTCCAAATCCGCTTAAGCATTTGGATCCCATCGGATTTATCATGATGATAGTTGTTGGATTCGGCTGGGCGAAACCTGTGCCGATAAATCCGCGATATTTTAAGAATCCAAAAAAAGGCATGGCGATTTCTGCGATTGCCGGACCCGCGTCAAATATTATTATGGCGATTGTCGGGGTTATAATTGTCGATATATTGTTTGTATTAGCGAATATATTCAGATGGACTAACAGTAACGCGATAGCAGTAAGCGCGGTGACTTTTTTCAGTTATTTTGCGCAGCTGAACGTATTTTTCGCGGTGTTTAATCTTATACCGGTGCCGCCATTGGACGGTTCGAGGATTGTCAATTATTTTCTCTCTCAAAGAGCGAGTTACTATTATGCTTATATTGAGAGATACGGTTTTATAGTTATGGCTCTTTTGTTATTTACAGGAATATTGAGCTGGCCTCTGCAGTTTATTTCAAACGGGATTTTAAACGGAATTTATTTTGTTATCGACAAGATTTTTTCGCTGTTCGGAGGTTAAATTATTTGAACGCTAAAATAGAATATAAACTTGAAATATTTGAAGGTCCGCTTGATTTGCTTTTGAATTTGATAGAGAAAAACAAAATAGATATATTCGATATACCTATATCGTTGATTATGGAACAATATTTGGATTATATCTATATTATGGAGCAGGCGGATATGTATATCGCGTCTGAATTTATAGATATGGTTTCGAAACTTTTGTATATAAAAAGTAAAATGCTCCTGCCCAAAGAAGAAAACGAAGCCGATCCGAGAGAAGAATTGGTCAAAATTTTGCTCGATTATGCCGAGATAAAAAGCATAGCGGAATATCTGTCCGAACGGTTTGAGATATATAAAAACCGTTACGAAAAACCGGAAGATAAAACCGTTTACGACGAAATAGAAGCCGACGATAAAGCTGGTATGAATATGACTGTGATAAATCCGTCAGTTTTGTATGATATGCTTATGAGCGTCGCAGTGAAGAAAAGAAATAATATGCCTCCGTCTCTTGAATCTATTAAAATTCTGACAAATAAAAACCCTATGCCCATGGCAGAGAAAATTATTTCTATTATACGGCGTCTGTATAAACACGGCGGTTTGGGATTCTTAAATCTTCTGCGCGGCGAGATTACAAGCAATAATCTTATAAAGCGGGATATGATTGACCTCGACGATATAGTCGCGACGTTTGCGGCGATTCTTGAACTTCTGAAAACAAACAGAATAATGATAATAGGCGAAAATATTTTGGAATGCAGGTTTATTTTAAATAAAGAAAAGAGAGTCAGAAATACTGAATATACAGAAAATACAGAGTATGCGGAATATATAGAAAACGCATAACGCATAGAGAGTTTGTTTTTTATGGATGATATAATAAATACAGAAAATACGCAAGAGATACGGGATATAAATACAGATGCGCAGGTTAAAATGGATATGTATACCCAGAGCGGGGATAAAATCGAATATACGGAAAATGCTGAGGAACAGGAAAAAACAGAATATTCCGTTGGCAATATAATCGAGGCTGTGTTATTTTCTTCAGGCGAGCCTGTGAATTTTGCGGATATAGCTGAAGCTCTTGGAATAAAAAATAATGAGGCTGAAAAGATAATCGCGGATTTTGCCGGAAATTATAACGCAAAAAATACAGGATTGGAAGTTATTATATTAGACGACAATGCCCAGCTTGTCGCGCGGGCGGAACATATTGAATATATAAAAAAAGTCCTGAAATCAAACGCGCGGCAAACCCGGAACCTGTCAAAATCCGCCCTTGAAATACTCGCAATAGTCGCGTATAACCAGCCTGTCACAAAAAGCTATATAGAACAAATCAGGGGAGTTGACTGCGCGTATATGCTGAACAGCCTTATCGAGAGGGGATACATAGAAGAAAAAGGCAGACTCGACGTTCCCGGTAAACCGCATTTATTTGGAACAACCGTGAAATTTTTATCTTTGTTCGGACTGTCTGCAATCGAGGATCTGCCTGAGATAGAAAAATTTAAAAATAATCTGAATAATGTTGACAACCGCGGGGATTTTGAGGTATAATTAGTATAATAAAAAATGGACAAATCGGGAATAATAGATTAAAGTCTGGGAATCTTCGGAATATGGGTGTTTTGTAGTATGATTGCTTTGTATATTATTGGAGGAATAATAGTCTTTTTTGCGGTTATATTGTCTTTAAATGTAACGCTGCGCGTGATTGTAGATTCCGAAAATAGAGATAACACAAATATTTACGCGAAAATCGGATTTTATAAGATTTATATAATCCCTGCAAAAGAGAAAAAGCCTAAGAAAATAAAACAGGAGAAAGTAAGAAAAGTCAGGAAGAAAAAAGAAAAGCCGGTCAAAGCTAAGAAAAAACCGGCGGCAGAAGAAGTAAAAAAAGAGAAGCAAAAGCTGAATATACCGGCAATAATAAATCTTGCAAAAGATATTGCGCTGATGTTCTGGAAAAAAATCAGAAAATTTTTAAAGATTAAAATATATAAAATAAATATGTCTGTTTCCGCAGAGGACGCGCATAAAACTGCGATGCTATACGGATATATAATACAATCGGCATATTATCTGTACGAGGTTTTAGACAACAATTTTAAGGTTTCGCGTAAAACATATGACAATATAAAAATAACGCCGAATTTTTTCAAGGAAAAGTTGTCGTTTAATATAGACGTAAAAATTTCGATTAAAATATCGCATGTATTTAATATTGGATTTTCTGCCGCGGTTAAATTCGTAAAATTTTTGATAAAATCAAAGACCGCGCAGACAGAAATTAAGAATTAGGCAAATAAGAATATAATAAAACAATAAAACCGAAAAGAGAGTGAGTGTAAATGGCAGACAGCAATTTAAATAAATTGGTAGAAACTGCTCTTGAAAATCTGAGAACAATGACTGACGCAAATACAGTAATTGGTAAACCTATAGAAGTTGCAAACGGGACGACCGTGATTCCAGTTTCCAAAGTCTCGGTCGGATTTACATCCGGGGGTATAGATTACAAAAGCAAAGCGGCTCCGGAAAAAGAACCGAATTTCGGAGGCGGGACGGTATCGGGTTTCACTGTGAATCCGACAGCGTTTATTGTCGTTGATTCCGAGGGCGGCGTGCGTTTACTCAATGTAGACGCCGGCAAATCCGGCGGCGGGAACGATATAGTCGGGACAATAAGCGGGCTTGTGGATAAAGCTCCGTCAATGATTGAGAAGATAACGAAGATGCTGAAAAAAGACAAAAATAAGCCGGAGAATGCAGATAAACCTGGGGATTCCGTAATTTTAAACAACGAGGATATTAAAGCGGCAGAAGTTGATGTAAAAGCAGAATAAAATTGTTATACTCTTCATATAAATTTATTATGATTTTATAATAATAAATTTATAATTGCGGGGCGGATAATTTTGTTTATACGGAACACGGGAAATACTGGCGGTATATCCTCTGACAGAGACGATGCCTCTGTCAGAGGCGAGAGAACTGACAGAGCCAATACGCCGAATATGGCTGAGATAACAGAGATAGCTGATATAGCTGAGTTAAAATCAAAATCAGAGGCAAATACGTTCGAGACAATATCGGTTAACAGTAAAACCGCAGAGGATATCTTGCGGAACATCAGCAAGCGGGATAAAAAGTCTAATAACCGCGTGATTGAGTATCTGTCAAACCGCAAGTATTATCTGATCGCAATGTCGGTTATATATATTATAGGCGTTTTTCTCGGCTCAGTCCTGATAAAAAACATAGACAAAAAAGATATAGCAAATCTATGTTCCGTTATGGACAATTTTTTCAGGGGAATATCGTCTGTTAGTATGACTGCGCGTATACTCAGCAATATTGTGCTGAATATGATTTTTGTATTCGGCGTATACATATGCGGAATCACTATTTTTGCGCCGCTCATATGCTCTGCGTTCTGTTTATATAAAGGCTTGACATGCGGATTTATTATCGGCGTTTATATAATCGGAGGAGCTACAAAATTTCATTTAGCGGTATGCGGGCTTACGTTTGTCTTATATTTGTTTATCATGATATTTTTCATTCTTACATGCGGCGAATCGATGAGTTTTTCTTCGTTTCTGTTCAAAAATGAGGAAAGTTTTAAAAACAGCCTTTCGTTTAAAAACGTATCTGTATATTCATCAAGATTTCTGCTGTTTTTGATATTGATTGCCCTCTCGACAGTTGTTGAGACGATTATAATTCCGGTGGTTTACTCAATTTTGGGATAATTTTTATAAATAAAATTCGGGGAAAAAATATGGCTGGAAAAAACAATAGATATACGCCGAAAAAAAATAATATTTTTTCGAGGCTGACAAATTATGACAAAGACGGCAAAGGCGTAAAAAAAAGAAAAATTACGGATAAAGAAAGATACAGTCTTAAAAGTTTTTTTATTGCATATAAATCGCACTTCTGGAATCTGATAACGCTGAATCTTATGTTTATGCTCATGATTTCGCCGATAATATGCGGGATATTGTCTTTTTTAGGCGTGTTTTCGACAAGAATGGCCACGCCGTCGAATATATTGTTCGCGCCGATTTACGGCGCGCAGGTCTGTTCGGGAGGAAATCCGGTTATGTCAAGCCTTTTGGGGATATTCGGGACGCAGAACGCAGTTTTACTCGGAAATCCGGTGACGAACACGCTTAATATTATAGCTTTGCTTGCCATTTTCACATTCGGGATGGCGAATGTAGGCATGACTTATATTCTCCGCGGATATACAAGAGGGGATTATATTATGTTATGGCACGATTTTTTCAAAGCGGTAAAGAAAAATCTTGTCGGTTCTATTATTATGGGGATATGCGACATTGCGATGATTATTCTGTTGGCGTATTCGGCGTTTTACTATTCTTCGATGCAATCTCTTTTATATTTCGTAATGTTTGCGATGTGTTTTGTATATTTCTTAATGCGTTTTTATATTTATATATTGCTGATAACATTTAAATTATCCCCTGTGAAATTGGTAAAAAACGCGTTTATACTTGCGGTTTTGGGAATAAAAAGAAATCTCATGGCATTTGTGGGGATTGGCGTATTCGCCTTAATCTGTTATATGCTATTATCGTTTGCCGTGCAGTTCGGAATAATCCTGCCGTTTTTCTTAGCCATATCAAACACGTCGTTTATGGCGTGTTTCGCGGCGTATCCTAACATAAAAAAATACATGATAGATCCGTATAACGCGGACCATCCTGACGGCGGCGACGATTATAAAATAGAAGAAGAACCGATATTTATCGACAGGGGATAGAAAATTTAACAATTAACAAAGTAAAGCGGGCGGCACGACTGAGCGAAGCTCAGTATAGCCGCCTTTTATCTATACCCGATTTTACCTGTTTTTTTACCTTTTTATTGCTTCGACAAACCAAGACTCATCGTCCTCTTGCCATACTTCTTTCTCGCGGTTTTTATACTCGTTTTCCCACTCAAAACCGGCATCATGCAATGCGTTAATCCATTCTTCGCGATAATAAGACTGCAGAATAAACGAATGGTCGAAAATTTCCTCACTGCCGTTTTCTTCGATATGCACTTCCTGTGATAAATGCCAGCGTCCGGTTTCGCCGTCATTACGCGACTCGCCTATTTTCCATGCTTTTACACCGGGCAAGACTTCGCCTAAATCAAATCTTTCAGGAGGGGAATAGTCCGATTCGTCGTTTAATGTGCGAAACCATAATTCCATAGGTAAACAACCGCCTTTACGCATATGACGGCTTATACAAACCAACGCTTTTCTTATATCTTCGATAGTCAGTAAAAAACCAAAGTCCGCGCCGAAACAAAAATCAACCGGGTTTATATCGAAATTGAAATCTCTGATGTCAGCATTATAATATTTAAGATTTTCAATACCTCCGAATCTTTTTTGCCCCTCCGCTATCATTTCAGGCGTAATATCGAACGCAGTTACGTTAAATCCGCGTTTTGCCATATACGCTCCTATATTTCCCACAGCGCACATGGGAAGCAGTATATTTTTGCCGAAATTTTCCGCATATTTACACCAGTATTCGTATTTTTCTGTTTCCTCAGGTCCGTAAAGCCCCCAAATACGGGCGTGTTTCGCGTAAGTCTTTATATCCATTTCTGACTTATCTGACATAATAAAACACCTTTTTCCTTGTTTTAAATAATTTTTATATTGTTTATTTCTGTGAACACATACACAAACATTGCGGCAATGCTGCCCACGGATTTATTTTCCAGTCGAAAGTGTCGCCGGACCAATTATAGTTCTGATTATCCGCGACGTCAAGATAATTATGTGCGTTCAAATCTTCCCGTACGCTGTGAAATTCCCGCATTTCTTTTATTTTAAACCCTGCCGATACGGCTGCATTTACAAAATCCTGCGTTCTCCATGCGTAAGTCATATCTGTGGGGTCTTCAATATCTTCATATAATTTTACGATTTTTACCTCATATGTCGTGTTGTCAAATGGTCTGCACATCGGGTGAGTTTCAAAAAATATATTATATCCGCCGTCTTTTAAAACTCTGCGAAAATTTTTATACATACCGGGCATATCGTCAATCCAGACATGTACGCCGTTTGACGTATAGACCAAATCATATTCATCGTCTTTTATTTTGTCCAATTTCATGCTGTCTTGGCAGATAAATTCAATACCGTTAAAATTATATTTGTCTGCGAGGATTTTCGCGTTTTTCAGCTGGTTTTCCGATATATCGCACGATGTGACTTTCGCGCCGAGCAAATTAAATCCGAACACGGCTATATTATCTCCGCTTGAAGGTACCAAGATTTTTTTACCGCGCAAATCTCCCATGTATTTTTTTATCAACGGATAAACCGCGGCTGGAAAAGCTCTTTCCGGATTCTCTATGATTCTGGGATAATCGTTCATATCTTTTTGATAATATTCGTCTGAACGTTCATTCCACTCGTTTTTTATTTCCTCATTCCAATGATTTTTTATTATTATATCACTCATAAAATTTTTCCCCTTATATAATATTTTTACTTATTATTTTCAAAGAATTGTTTTTCTGTCATACCAACAATGACCGTATTCCAATATCTGCCGTTATGAAAATATATATCTTTACGCACGCCTTCTATCTCAAAACCGATTTTTTTGTGCAACGCCGCTGAGCCTGCATTTCCCTCAATGTATTCGCTGTTCCATTTGTGCATTCTGCGCTCGTTGAACATATATCGTCCCAACATACGGAACGCCGCTGTTCCATAGCCTTTTCCGCGTTCGTCCGCGTCGATTTGTATGCCGATTGGTCCGAATATGCCATTCCTTTCGTTTACGCCGAATAGATTGCATATACCAACGTGCCTGCCGTCGTTGTTTTCAATAGCAAAACATATAAACCCCATATCTTTATTATCATTTTCAGTAAACATCTTTTTGTATTTCTCAACATCGGTTGGCATTTCAATTTCTTCGTTAAAGAAAAACCTCGCCTGACTGTCGAACATACAGCGTACCTGATATTCCCAGTCGTCCGCTTTTGGCTGACGCAGAGTGATAATATCATTTTTCCAGTAATATTTTGAATAATCTATTTCCATCACTTTAAATCCCTCATTTCGTAAATATTATGACATTTTATGATACTTATGGTAGCAAATTACCATTCTTTTTCCCATGTCTCGTCGTTCAAAATAATTTCGCTTCCGATTGCCGTGTAAAATTCGCGTCCGCCTACAAAACAGTATTTCGCGCCGAGTGCCTTTGTTTTCTTCATCGATTCTGTCAGACAAACTGTCGCGAGTCCCATGCGGCGGTATTTCGGGATTGTGGCGAGCGGCTCGAGATATGCGTATTTATTCGTTTCGTCAAACCACATGCCGGCGGCGCAGGCATATTCTCCGTCTGGTGCGACAACTATAGTCATAAGCGACATATCCGAGTGCGGGGCATTGCAGCCGAAAACTCTACCGTCAAAATCTTCGTCGGGATTATCTCCATGGTCAAAACCTTTCCACCAGCAATGATGTATCTTCATATAATCAATATTTGTGCCGTCAATCAAAGTAAATCCCTCAGGAAGTTTACGGTCCGGGAGCGGCTTATCATAGGGGAATATTTTGGAAGGTTCTGTATGTGCCATTAAATAACCTGCGGATTTAAGCAAATCTCTTTTTTCGGGTTCTTTATCCGTTATTGTCACTTCCAATGAGCGTTTGCCGTCTTTTATTACATATAATTCATGTTCAGCCCAGTCCAATAATTCCGGCAATAAAAATTTATAGTCTTTATGCGTGTGCATTTTTAAGTCGCCTAAAGTCATTTCGAAACATGCTATACCTACTATGTTGCCGTCATCTTCCCAGAGCCCGAAATGATGGGTTTTAAAGTAATCAAAAGCAGCGTGCATATGCGCGTATTCAAAATATTGAGGCAAAAGCCAGCTGTTGAATGTTTCAAAATCATATGTGTCCGTCAAAAATTTATGTACCCGCGTAAAATCCACGAGTATTTTATATCTTCTGTGCGTTATCATAATTTTGGTCCTCCTGTGTATTATAAAAATAAAGTTTATATTTTAGGTGAAAATAAGATTTACTCTCACCGCTTCGCATATTTTTTTAAAGCCTACTTTTTCATATAAATGAATAGCCCGACTATTATCATTTCTGGCATATAATTCCGCATTATAACCTAAGTCATAAACCGATTGCAGCGTAGAACGAACGATTACTTCGCCGTACCCCTTTCCCTGATATTCGTTCCGAACGCAAACTTCTGTAAAATGTCCGTGATTATGACCGCAAAATCCAATCAATACGCCGTCTTTGAAAAATAATTCAGCTCCGCCGTGTTCGCTCAGATAATCCATTTTTATCCGTTCTTTGTCCTGACGAAAACTGCCGGGCGGGTCGGGAAACGGCGTAAATACTTCTTCCAGTATTTCTATACAGGAATCTATCATATCTTCTGTGTAATGATGTCTTTCCAATCCTTTCATGTCAATAATAAAATTGATATCGATGTCATTACGTTTTATAAAATAGTGACAATAACGATATAAATCGTTATAATTTTCAAATCGCTCCAGCAGTGCATTTGAAAATCCGTTTACCTGAGCATATCGCAGCATAATATTTGCAATCGTGTTTCTGTCTGCGCTGTAAACATATCTGTTGACTTCGTTTGCAAGCCAGTCAACAGCTTTTTCGCTTGGCGAATTTACCATGTAAATCAAAAATCGCAGAGAATCTTTATAAGTAAACACTTTAAAGAATCCTTTGTTGGGTTCATCGCCGATTTTATCAATTACAAGTCGTTTACACAGATAGAGTAAATATGATTTATCATACAATTCGTCTCCTCCGTCGGCGGCTTTCAGTAATTCGATTTCATCCTGAGTAAAATTGTTTTCTTTTATTTCCATAATATTTTCCCCGATAATTAAACCAATCAAAATAAATCACGATACGACCTCGCCTGTTAGAACTTCATGACCTGCGCTTATGCCTGTAATTTTCACATTAAATTTACCATTTAAACAACCATTTTCATTTTGAACAAGAACCGGAATATTATGTTTTGTAATACCTTCCCAGCAGGTTTCTTCAATGGGTTTAAATAGAGAGGCTTCTTCAATTTGACCTAAAAAATTATAATTATAATTGTATTTTGTCTGCCATTTAATGCCTTTCAGCAAAGCTGCCCGACTTGTTTTCTGATGTTCGGTAATTTGATTATCCATCAAAGCTGCCGGAGTTCCCTTGCGCATGCTGTATTTAAAGATATGAATATCGCTAAATTCGCATCGGATAATATTTCGCATGCTTTCCTGAAAATCTTTTTCTGTCTCACCCGGGAAACCCACAATAATATCCGTAGTAATCGCAATACCGGGCATTTTATCCCGTATTTTTGTAATTGTGTACAAATAATCTTCAAACCTGTAATTCCGATTCATCTGTTTTAATATTCGTTCACTGCCGCTTTGTAAGGGAATATGAAGATGCGATACCAATTTTTCAATCTTGCTGAACTCCTCTACAAAATTGCTGTTCACATCCATTGGCTCCAAAGAACTGAGTCTGATTCTTTCAATGCTCTGTATCTCGTCAGCCATTTGCAAAATATTGCTCAAATCATAACCGTCTTTTCTATAAAGCCCTATATTAAGTCCGACAAGCGCAATTTCACGGCAACCTTGCGCCGCCATATCCTGAAGTTCTTTGCGTATTTCCTGCGGCGGTCTTGATACGGAATTCCCGCGCAGGTGAGGCACAATACAAAAGCTGCAGCGATTATCGCATCCATTTTGAATCTGAACAAATCCGCTGAGAGATGAGTGCGGCAGTTCAGTAGGTTGGGAAAGGCGGGAAGCGCGCCCTGACTCTTGCCTGCGCCCGCGCGCATACGCATGAATTTTTTCATAAATACCGAACTTGTCATTGCCAAGCAAAATATCAACATCCGGTAAAAAAGTTTTCTCATTTTTCTTCAGAATTTCACCATAACAGCCGATAACCGCGATAATCCTGCTGAAATTTTTCTTTTTAAGCCGGGTAATCAGTTCCTGCACATGCTTCTCTGCAGAACCGGTAACGGCACAGCTGTTGATAATAACAGCGTCAGAATCGATATTCTCCACGACTTCGTCTCCATGCTTTATAAATATCTCTTTTAACTTTTGCGTTTCATAACTGTTTACTAAACAGCCAAAAGTATAGAACGAAATTTTCATAATTTTGTTCCTCATTTAAATTTCAATGTTTCTTAAACTTTCCATATGCAGATTACCGCAATACACACCGTCAAAAATTGATTTATCTGCTTCTAAACTTTTAAGATAACCCCACATGCTGTTCCATAATGTGTGCGTATATGTAAATGCGCGCAGCCGTCTAATCATTTTATCATCACATCTTCCGAAGTATTTTTTCAAAACAGCTTTTTGCATATCGGAAGGCTTATGCCCTATTAATACAGCCATATCAAAAAATATATCCCCCATTCCTGAATATTCAAAATCTATAATCCAGAACTTATCATCTGAAATAATTATATTTTCAGGGAATAGATCATTGTGGCATAAACCTCGGTATTCGTTATCTGGAATAGGATATTCATTTTTTATATTTAAATATTTTTTATAAAAAAAGTTAAAATCTTTATGTAATGGTATATTGTTTTTCTCAATATGGTAAAGTCGCAGTCCAATATCAAAATACGGATTAAAATCATAATCAATAGTTTGCGAGTGCATTTTTTTCATGTACAATATAAGAAAATTTATAAAATTATCATCGTTAAAATTTTCATCTGAAGCCATAGAACCTTCTGTAAATTCGGTTATCATGTTACCATTAACTGCATTAAAATAATGTAATTTCGGAGTACATCCAATATCCGACATAATTCTGATAGTTTGTTCCTCGGCATTACGGTTTATTGACAATAACCCGCTGTTTGACGAACCTATCCTCAGTACATATTTTCGATTTTCATATGTGCAAAAATACGTTGTATTAGTGCCAACAATAATATTATTCATATCAACTGCGCATTTTGCAATATCCCAGCCTTGTTCGCTTATAAGCTCTAATAAATCGTTATTCATAATAAATCTCCACATATAACTTAGATATTCAAAAAATTTATAAAAAATCCTGCATACTTAATTATACAGGATTTTTTACGGCATGTATATACCGAAATCATTTTAAATCATTTTCGCCATACAATGCAACGCAACCGTAGGGGCGACCCTCGCGGTCGCCCTTAAACTCACGCCAATAATAGGCTCAAGGGCGACCGCGAGGGTCGCCCCTACGGTTTTATAAATAAATATATTATTTGCTGTATACAATTTTCTTTACTGTTTCCACTGCTAAATTATATTCGTCGGCGAGGTTGTCGATACTGTTGGTTATGTTGGACGTCAGAAATTTCATACGCATTGTGTTGTTTCTTTCTTCGACATAACTGCGGTAGCCGGAATTTTCTCCCCACTTTTTGCGGGACTCTTTTGGCTTGGGGATATACAGTAATCCTCCTTGCACGTATTTCTGAACCGCCGCTAATAAATCTTTGGGAAGTATGTTATCTGCTTTCAGACATTTCATCTTCTTCACTCCTTATTTCATGTTAGACTGATTTATAACTTTGACTAAAATAAGGTGCAAAGCCGGTGAGAAAATTTAAAATTTTAAATTATGGCAATTTATTGTCATCTTTTTGAAATACCGTTTAAATCTCCATGCAAAGAATTGCCAATTCTTCCTCCGACTTTGCATGGAGCATAAACACCCAATACTTTTACCGTTTTGCTTATTTTCATTTTCATAGATTCATCACCTCTCTGTAGGATTAAATGAATGTGTTATAAATATGTTTCAAATATATTATATTATAAAATTGTAACATAAATAATAAGAATAATTAAATTATTTAGTTTAAAATATTAATATGATATTTTAATTATTTGAAAGAGGTAGTATTTATGACAATAGCGGTGATAGGATTGGGACTTATAGGCGGCTCGATATGCAAAGCGTTAAAAAAATATACGGATTATTCATGTCTCGGTCTCAACAGGAGCGAGAGCGTGATAAAATCCGCGCTTGCAGACAAATCTATAGACAGGGCGATAGATTATAACACTTTAGAAGGAGTGGAAGACGCCGACCTGACTGTAATCTGTTTTTATCCCGACCAGATTGTGGAATTTGCGGCGAAAAATATCGATAAATTCAAAAAAGGCAGCATAGTAATCGACGCAGGCGGCATAAAGACCGATATTTGCGAAAAATTGCAACCCATATTCAAAGATACGGACGTGACGTTTATCGGGTCGCACCCAATGGCGGGACGCGAATATTCGGGGTATGCGTATTCACAGGCAGAGTTGTTTCAAAACGCGAGTTTTATTGTCACACCATATCCCGACACGCCGGAAGATAAAATAAAAATAATAGAGGATTTCGCGAGAAAAATCGGGTTCGGCAAGTTTGTCGTGACAAATCCGCACGAACACGACAGGATTATAGCATATACTTCGCAGCTTGCGCATATTGTGTCAAACGCATATGTAAAGAGCGATACAATCAAAAGCCGAGTAGGATTTTCCGCAGGCAGTTTTCTTGATTTGACGCGCGTAGCGAAATTAAACGAGGATATGTGGTCGACTCTTATGATGTCGAATCGTAAATTTTTAGCAGACGAACTCGGCAATATTATAAATAAACTGAGCGAATATCTTACAGCCCTTAAAACCGGAGACGAACAATACCTGCACAGTCTGTTAAAGGACGGCAGAATAATAAAAGAAGACAGCGAGAAAAAATAACAAATTTGATGAATTTGAGGGGAATTTGTTTGTAGCGGGCGACCCCGTGTGGTCGCCCGCGTTATGCTATTCCAATCCGGGGAATTTTGGTATTGTCGCGAACCCTTTCTCTAAGTCTGCGTCGGTTGGGATATAATCCGTCATTGTTTTGTCCATAAACTGCGTGTATGCGAGCATGTCAAAATATCCGGTGCCGGAAAGTCCGAATAATATTGTTTTAGATTCGCCGGATTCCCTGCATTTTATCGCTTCGTCTATTGCAACTTTTATTGCGTGCGACGATTCGGGCGCGGGCAGAATGGTCTCGCATTTTGCGAATAACGTCGCGGCTTCAAAAACATTTGTCTGTTCTTCCGCTCTTGCCTCGTCTATTACCCTGTCGTGGTAAAGTTTCGACAGTATCGGCGACATGCCGTGGAATCTAAGTCCCCCCGCATGGTTGGGAGACGGGATATACCCGTTGCCCACGGTGTACATTTTTGCAAGCGGGGTGATTCTCCCCGTGTCGCAGAAATCGTATGTGTACCTGCCTCTTGTCAGAGAAGGGCACGACGCGGGTTCTACAAGAATAAGATACGGATTATGCTTTTTGTCGAATTTATCTTTTATAAACGGAGACATAAGCCCTCCTGCGTTTGAGCCGCCGCCCGCGCATCCTATGATTATATCGGGATATGCATCGATTTTTTCAAATGCGGCTTTTGTTTCAAGACCTATGACGGACTGGTGCATCAAGACATGGTTTAAAACGGAGCCGAGGACATAGCGGCAGTTGTTAGATTTGAGCGCAGCTTCCATAGCTTCGGATATGGCGCAGCCGAGACTTCCCCCGGTGCCGGGATTCTCGGACAATATCTTTCTGCCAATTTCCGTAGTTTCCGACGGACTGGGGACTACATCCGCGCCGTATGTCTGGATTACAGCTTTTCTGAAGGGTTTCTGCTCGTAAGAGACTTTTACCATATAGACGGTCAGATCCATCTTAAAATACGCGCAAGCCATAGCGAGGGCAGTTCCCCACTGACCGGCTCCGGTTTCTGTCGTGAGTTTGGTTAATCCCTGCTTTTTTGCATAGTATACCTGAGCCGCCGCCGAGTTTAGCTTGTGGCTTCCCGACGTATTGTTTCCCTCGAACTTATAATAAATTTTCGCAGGCGTTTTGAGTTCTTTTTCAAGATTATACGCCCTGACGAGCGGAGAGGGTCTGTAGGTTTTGTAATATTCGTAGATTTCGTCGGGGATTTCGATATATTGATGTGTGTCGTCGAGTTCCTGTTCCGCGAGCTCTTTGCAGAAAACGGGGAGAAAGTCATCTAATTTTATAGGTTTCAAAGTCCCCGGATTAATAAACGGGTCGTGGGGGTTCGGCATATCTGCGCGAATATTATACCAGACTTTGGGTATCTCTTTTTCTTCAAGATATATTTTGTACGGTACTTTTTGCATAATTTTTTCCTCCTAACATAATTTCAAAATAAATTCAAATAAATATAATAAAAACACCTCTCTCCCATACTGACTGCGTTCAAATACTGAACGCGTTCAGTTAAATGGGACAGAGGCGATAATATTTTCATAAACAAAAATAAACGACAAACTCTGCGGTACCACCCATATTAGCAGTTTATAACTGTCAACAATTTTAAACTGCTCTCTCAATCATGCGCAAACAAATTAATAATTGTTAATTGTCTAAGCACTGCCGATATAACGGTCGAAACCCGTCGGATACTACTAAAATTATTTCAATTATTTTTTCGTTCCGCTCTCATAAGTCCATTCAAAACATAAAACACATGTTGGCTCTCATCAAATACCAGCTTCTCTGTAAAGGTTTATATTGTTTCTACTATTCTTACTCAACGATTTAATATGATAATATTATTATAATATAATAAATATTTTTTGTCAAGAGATATTTTAAATAAAATTTATAATTCTATTGACTTTACATTATTTGTATAGTATAATAAAAATAACGCTTGATTTCTAACAGTTGTAATATAATTATATTTATATATTATTTAACAAAAATTAATAAATTACACGGAGGGAATTTTATGAAAAAATTTATCGCAATTTTACTTGCCGCAATTCTTTTGATAGCCCCGTTGAGTGTGACTGTGCTTGCCGACCCCGCCAACACCAACTTGGGCAATATCCCAAAAACCGCAACAGCCCCTGTTATGGACGGCGTAAAAGACGCTATATACGATGACGGTCTGCATGTGCCTATAAGAAATCCGCACAGCGGCAGTCCCGACGGCGGATTGGGCGGCGGCGCGGATGCCTGGCTGCTTTGGGATGACAGCTATCTTTACGTTTTTGTACAGGCTGACGTTGCAGGCTTCTATCACCCGGACACGTATGCGGACGATGAGCTAAACAACCCGTGGAATCTCACCACTATCGAAGTTCTCTTGGATTTCAGTAACGCAGGCACTGACGGAACCAGTGTTTGTCAGTTCAGATTAAACGACAGCGGCTTCCCGAATGTAACGCTCGGAAACGCCAGCGGAACATGGTTAAACGGAGACGATACCAAACCGTATATGACAACCGGTTCTGTAAAAACCGCCAATTCCTACACCGCCGAATACAAGATAGATTACAATAAAGTAATGACAGACGGAGTAGCGGGCGGTATGCCCGATTTCGGCGCAGCCTGGGGCGCAGGAAAACAAATAGGAGTTTATCTTTTTGATCAGGAATTGTCTGAGGACGGAAGCTCAACTATCATGTATGTGTCTGTGCCCACTGACAGATCCGGCAACTGGGACCCGACTATGTATGACTATGCGGTATTGGGCGATACAGTTGTAGGCGCCGCCGCTCCCGAAACAACAGATGCACAGGCTCAGGATACCGCTCCTGCCGCGGACACACAGCCCGCACTCGTCGCAGACCAGCCGTCTGTGCCTGCCGCACCCACAACCGGCGACGGAATGCCGGCAATGATATTAGTCGCGATTGCTGTTTCATTCGCTGGAATTATAGTATTTGCTAAAAAGAGAAATAATAAGACAATTTAAGGCATATTAAAAATATAAACAAAATTCATAAGGGTAGCCGTATAAAATAAAAGTTTTATGCGGTTACCTTTTTTCCGCGCAGTCAAATACGCGAATAATTTCTTCAGTTAAGTCAAGCCCGCTTAAATCGTCATTCTCCAATATTCTGTTAATCTTCACAAGTATTTCATGCAGTTTTTTGCGGTCTGTTTTTTCTACGTATACATTGGCACATAGAAAAGACAGATCCGTTTTTTTGATTTTTAAACCTTCTAAGACAACTTCTTTCAAAAAATCCATAATTTGTATACCTTCCTTAATTTATATTTGAAGCCATATGGCTTCAAAATAATATTATTATACACTATTTGATTTAATTTATCAATAGTTATTTTTATTTTTTAGGGAGAATTTATAAATGCAATATCAAAGATTAAGGGATTTACGTGAAGATGCTGATTTAACACAAGAACAAGTAGCAAAAGTTTTATACATGCTACGTAGTGTATATCAAAGATATGAATCAGGTAAAAGAGAAATTCCGTTTAATATAGCAATTATGCTCGCGAAATTCTATAACGTGAGTTTGGACTACATAGCGGGATTTACAAACATAAAAAAACCGCCTCTGAAATAATGTAAGGAAGCGGCGTGCCATATATGTGTTGATTATTCATAGAAAATTAATATTGTAGGGGCGACCGCACGGGGTCGCCCCTACAATTAAAATTCCATATATCAAATCAAATTGCCATTGTGTAAATTCTTACGTTTGTGCGCTGAAAGCGTCTATGGCTTTCTGCATGTCGGTTTGGATTTTCGGCATGATTTTTTCGTACGCCGAAACAAAGTCGGTGTTATTCGTTTTATTCAGAGGCAGGGTAGCCAGCAGGTTGGTGAACATACCGCCCCAGTCGAAAATCGCTCCCAAATCGTAGCATTTAGTCGAGAATATCAAGTCGAGCATCTGACCGGATTCTTCGTCGCGCATAAATTTATTTTTGAGCGATATGTCGTAATATGCCGGAAGCAGGGTGTAATAGCTCTCGCCGGTCAAGGCTTCGAGTATTATGCCTGTCCTTTCCAAGTCGGGGGAAGATGTCGGGATGCTTATCGCAGTCGAGCACCACGGGTGGACTTCGTTGTAGTATTCAGTCTGCGTTTCGTCGAATTTCGGATTGGGCAGTATGCCGAAATTGCAGTCGAAATTGCGCAGTTCCGTAACCCTGTCCATTCCGACATATGCGAACAGGGCTCTTTTTTCGTTGAGCATTTCGAGCTGGTACTCCCAAATGTCGGGGCTGACGTGCTTCTTATCCCAGTCCTGCGCAAGACATGTCGTAGTCTTGTCGTTTATTATATTTATCCATTTGTCATAGGATGCCTGTATTATCGGGTCCGTAATATTCAGGACTGGCATGTCGCTCGCGTCCTTTGTAATGAAAAAGTGACCGGAGCTGATTATATTCCCGTGGATAGTATGACCCG
>WQYZ01000058.1 GCA_009780985.1 Oscillospiraceae bacterium
GAAAAATCCCGCGCTTTCGAGCGCAACAAATCCGTGCAGGGCAGAGTGGAACAGCCGTATGAAATTCACCTCGTCCGTATCGGTTAATCCAAATGGTGCAAGCACTTGTCTGAGTGTACCAGCGAGTGAACCGAGATTACCTTCTGCGTCTATTGACGGCGCAGAAGTGAACGCGCGGTACAGTTCGGGGTGGTTCGATGCAAATGCCCGATATCCGACCGCTATCGCCCGAACCGCCGATTCTTCCGAGCGTCCCACTGCTGCCGTCTTAACCGCTTCCTCCATTCGTAACAGCACTATGACGGCGAGTTTTCGCATAACATCGTCTATACCGCTGATATAATTGTATAACGACGGCGGCTTAATATCAAGTTCTTCAGCCAAACTGCTGATGTTTAAGCTATTGTAACCGTTTTGTTCCACTAATGTTACGGCGGCGGTCATCACCGCTTGTTCTGTAAGATTTCGTTGTTTTGACATTTTATTTTTACCCCCTATAACTAATATATATAATTATAAACTAAATAAATTAGTTTGTCAATACATTTTATAAAATAAAAAATAAATTTTAAAAATTGATGTCTGCAAAATAAGAGCGGACGAATTTCTCCGCCCTCTTTCACAATTTTCAATAAATTTTATTATAATTTCCTGTCGGTTTACTAATATATTTTTCCATTCCATTTCAGATAGCCGGAAACGTGGACGCCGTCCGGGTCATGGTGCGTCCAGTGAATCCCGCCGCCCTCGTCGTTGTAGTAATATTCACCCTTAAATTCCACCGTGTCGCCGACAGTAAGCCCGTCGAGCCTTGGTGCTATGTCTATATTGTGCGCGACAAGCAGTGTTTGACCGCTTGCGAGTTCGAGGATAAACCGCTGATGGCGGCTGCCGTCGTTATCGTCGGCAAGCAGTATCGTAACCGTTCCTGTGCCGGTGACTTCCACATCGCTCTTTTGCTCGTCAAACAACTGTTTAATTATAGCATCAGAATTTTGCTCGGCTGTGGATGTGACCGATATGTCAGAATTCTCCGATGTATTGCCTATTCGAGAACATGACGGTAACAATATGAACATTACCGCTAATATGACAGTCAACAGCTTTTTCAATGCCTTGTCCTCCGGTTATATATATTTACGTCTAATTTTATTCTTTTGACTGTCGATGGGACTCTTATAATAGACACTTAACGAAATAAAAATGCCCGATGCCTTCACGCAACGTAAAAAAGTCTATTTTATCTTCGCTCCCATAAAATTCAATCGGGAAACTATACCCGCCCCATTCGCCGCGTGTACGCATTTTCAAATTACTTTTATCCGAATAATCAAGCAAATCAATATACCCCGCATCATTTTTGTCCGCATACTTTATTTGAAAACAGTAATCGTCGGGAACAATATCAAAATATGTGTCAATCTCGTGACTGTAGTACCGACCTATATATTTATCCCAGTTGTTTTGAGTAATTGGATTTCGTCTTTGAGCGTTCGGAAAATCATGATGCTCAACATTTTTTATATTTGATATATGTTTAGGTTTGTTATAATAAGCCGATTTATAATTTTTTTGTCCGGGGAAGTTAAATATATTCCCGATAACGGCATTTTCTAAATCAAGCGCCGTTTCAACAGGTTCGCAATCCGAATGCGTCAAAACTATGATAGATAATTTTTTCGTTAAATCAAGCCGTATAACGGACTGCCAGCCGGTATTGTCGCCGTACTGCCAGATAATATCGCGGTAGTTATATTCATCGTAGAAAAAGCCGAAGCCATACGGACACAATTCGCCGTTGTTGAATCTAAACCGTGAAAACAACATATCAAATAGTCCGTCGGACGCACTCGGAAGATTCCTGTTCATCAGGCAATTATGCCATTTTACCAAATCTTCCGCCGTTGAAGTCAAACCTCCTCCCCCCATTATGCCGTGTCCCTGCGTATTTGACATCTGTAACGGCTCAAAAATTCTTTGTTTCGCAAATTGTGCATTGCTCCCCGTCAGTCTTTCAATGATATGCCCTAATAAAATATAACAGGCTTCGCTGTAACTTGAAAAATTTCCGGCTTCATTCGACGGCTGTTCCTGCCTGAAAAACATTTCCATTTCATCGAGTGCAGAATTGCTCATAAGGTATTTCATAAGATAAACATTTCTAACGCCCGAAGTCATGGACAGCAAATGCCGAATTGTTATTTTATCCGCATAGTCTTTCATTTCCGGCAGATAAACGCGAATAGAATCATCTAAATTCAATCGTTTTTCGCAGACGAGTATTGCTGTACAGCACGCGACAAATTGTTTTGCGATTGACGCAACATCGAATGGGGTGTCCGCATTGACTGGATAATAAACCTCGTCAATAACGATATTTCCCGAATAATATTTCAAAAGAGGTTTCCCGTCCAATTCTACTGACACGGCATATCCCAATTCTTTTCCCGGCTGTAAATGTTTTTCAACTATTTTTTCAAGTTCTTCCCGTATATTTTTCATGATTTTCAGTCCCTGTATTGTGTATTGTATAATTTTTATGTCTAACCTTATTTTTTAATTGGCACTCGCTATTGCCTATGTTCGTATGGTTGGATAGCTTATGTCATCGCTCCAAGAATGAAGTTCTTTCGCAAATGTCTCTACTTGATAAAGACCTGCTGCCCATAAAAAAACTCTGTCACGCTCACACACTTCATTAAGCGAATACCAACCGACACCTTGTAAAATGGGTTCGCCTATGACTTCAGGATCATAGCCGAGTGTCGGCTCTTGATTGCCAATATCAACATGATATGTAACGTGAATCATCATACCGTCCTGCGTCCATTCATAGACTTCTGATGTTTTCATGACAATTTTGCCTAAAACATTGCATTCCTCTTGTAATTCACGTAATGCGCCTTCATCCGCATTTTCATTATCTTCGATTCCGCCGCCGGGTAAACATAACCATGATTTATTATCTTGTACGTGTTTTACCATGAGAATTTTATTATCACGAACAACGATACATTGACATCTGCCTTTATTCATACAAGTTCTCCCGTTAAAAATAAATATAATTATTTGCTACTGCCACTTGAAATTTTCGCGCCCCGCGCCGACTTCAAAATGGTATTTCGCTATGCCGAGGTCTATTTTGGAAAATGAACCACCCGTACTTTCGGCTTTGACTGTGCCGCCCGAAAGCGTAAATAAAAACTTTTGCTGATTCATAGCGGTAGGTGCGAGCATAGCCGCTTCCATGCCGGAACGGAACCAACCGGGCATATCGCCGTCAACCTTGCACAGCGATTCCAACGGCTTGCTTTTATGCGCTACTCCCTGTGTCACACCATAACCGAGAGCTATGATAATCACAATCTTTTCGTCTTTGCCGATTTTCGCGGCATACTTCTTTCCGCTGAACATAGCCGCCCAGCACGTATTCAACCCAAGCTGCTGCGCTTTCAGGACTATACGCTCCCCATAGTATCCTGCTTTTTCATCGAGGTCGGCACTCTCTTTGCCCGCAAGCACGATATAGTTTTTTGCCCCTGAAAATCTGACTTTTGCCAAAAGACCGTTGAAAGTGTCAGGGTCATTTGTAACAAGCCGGATAGTCGACCCGCTCTCGCCGTTGCATTCGCCAACCTCTGTTTGGAGAGCGGAGAGTGTATCGTTTTCAATGCTCTGGTCGGTATAGCGTCTTACGGAATGACGCTGTTGTATTGCTTCAATAATGGTCATAGTAAAATTCCCCTTATCAAGATTTCCATATTATTTGTTAATATAAGTATAACACATAATGCTGAAAGTACAATGATAATATTGTTAAATTTATCGTAAATCTCCATATACATAACCGTTATTTTGCATTAACCACCGCAGAATAGCGGTTTTTATATATCCAAACTGAGCCAAAAGGCTTTGTCTCATGTGAACCAAAATACCAAATTTGAAGGAGGAAGAAACCCAGATGTATTTCAGAAAAATCAAAATAATATCGTTTGCGGCGGTCATGCTCTGTATAATCATTTTCAATATCCCTGTATTCGCGGCAGATGATACCGATTCTTTGCCAGCACTTACGACAACACCTGAACCTACTACGCAAAAATCTTTACATGACGATGTTTTTCCGCACCCGCCTTTTCTGTTCGTGATTGCCAAAATTTTGCCCATGATTTCCTCCTTTAATTTAGGTTTTACGGGGCAAAATTTTAGCGTTAATATAACATTTGGTTTTTAAATTAATAAAATCTACCCCAATATATGATGGTATAATGATGGAAAAGGATTACACCAAACCCGAAAACCCTGGATTTTACCGGGCTTTCGGATTTAGCGTTATTATACCATATGGGGAGGTAGTGGGACTGCATTGGGAATCAATTAACTTTGAAGCGAATACAATCACGATTGAGCATACCGTTACGATAGCAACCATTGACGGCAAACGCATAATCGTCGCCGATGATACGACAAAAAGCAAATCAAGTTTCAGAACACTGCCTCTCGTCCCTGCTATACGGTCAAAGCTATTAGAAGTGTATGAGGAACAGGAGCAGAATCGTAGATTATGCGGAAAATCGTATAACAATGATGAGGCAATATATCTATACAGACGCACTTGGCAACCGCGTAAAACCTGATTACCTTTCAAGCGAATTTCCAAAGTTTCTATAGAAACATAGTTTTCGTCGTATGCGTTTTCACGATCTCCGACACTCATGTGCTTCACTTCTGCTCGCCAACGGCGTACCGCTTAAACAAATACAGGAGTGGCTGGGACACAGCGACTTCGCGATTACAGCAAACACCTACGTTCATTTGGAATTTCAATCAAAATTACAGTCAGCGGGAGCGATGACGTGGATAGAAAACACATCGCTTGCGCGGTCTCAGAAAAATGGTGAAGCTGAAAAGCCCGAAATTACGGGCAAAAACGAGGTTTCGGGCAAACCTCGCCTAAATAACGGTAAAAGATAGGGAAAAAGAAATTTCAAGGAAATCAAAAAAGTCAGATAACCCGCAATTACCTGACATTTGGCGGAGAGAACCGCATAATACCTATAATCACGGTAATTTTGTTATTATTTTAGGTTACCAATGAATTTATAATTTATAATAATTTCCTGCTGTGGCGCACCGTTCACGACTTGTTTTTCCGATACTGTTATACTGTCTATCAATTCAAGTAATACGGGGCGCGTTATGTTCGGAATTTCGGTGTATTTGCTTATATTTTCAACCCATTGTGAAATATTATCTTTTGCGCTCGTAATTTTCGCAAGTTCAAGTTTCCACCCGTCAATATTTGCTTCTAATTCGTTTTGTTCATTCTCGTAATCGTTCATCAGATTTTTAAAAATGTTATCGGGAACGTTTCCGGCATATCTATCCTCAAAAAGTTTCTTGCTTAATCCGTCAACCGTTTTTATTCGATTCTGTGCTTCCCGCATTTTTCGTTCGAGTATAAGCCGTTTTTCTTCCTGCCCGTCTTTTTCCAAACACATCAACCGTTTTATCAATCTGTCGTTGTCAGATACCGCCAATTTCGCATTGTGCTGTATATCCTGTAAGATTGTTTCTTCAAGCAGTTCAAGCGATACGGAATGAATCGAACATATATATTTGCCGTGCTGAACATAACGACTGCATTTATATCCCATGTATTTCTTGCCGTGCTGATTTTTTGTATTAAACACTAACGCGCTGCCACAATCCGAACATTTCAGCAGTCCCGCAAATAAACTGATTTCGCCCGTATGACATACCCTGTTCATTTGATGTTTTACAACGACTGTTCGTTTTTGTACGGCTTCCCATGTTTCCATATCGACAAGCGGGTCATGTGTACCCTCAACTATAATCCACTCGGACGGGTCTGTGAAATGCCTTTCTTTAGTCTTGAATGAAGTCACCGCACGTTTCCCCTGCACCATATTTCCGAGATAGACTTCATTTCTCAATAATTGCATAATTGTTGCGCTCGTCCATGTGTTACTGACTTTCGGATTAGGGTGTTGTTTGCCTAATTTATTGTAATAATATATAGCCGGAGAAGAAACAGATTCACGGTTTAAAATGTCTGCGATATGCCGTGCGGCGTTACCGTCTGCGAATAATTTGAAAATCCGTTGCATGATTGGCGCAGTTTCCTCGTCAGGAATCAACTGATATTTATTTAACGGATTCTTTATATATCCGAACGGCGTAACGCTCCCCATGAATTTACCCTGTTTCGCACTTGTTTTTCGGGCGGATTTAACTTTTTTTGATATGTCTTTGGCATACATTTCATTCAGAATATTTTTAAAAGGTGTTATATCATTATCAATATCTTCACTGTCATGGTTGTCGTTCACGGCGATATAACGAACGCCGTATCGGGGAAAGAAAAAATCTGTGTATTGACCCGTTTGTATGTAGTTTCTGCCGAGCCGCGAAAGGTCTTTAGTTATAACAAGATTTATTTTACCTGCCTCAATATCCGCTATCATACGTTTAAATTCTGGTCTGTCAAACGTAACTCCTGAATAACCGTCATCAATATATATATCGTTTATACTCCAGCCTTTATCTTTTACATATGATTTCAACATTTCGCGCTGATTTGAAATACTCATGCTTTCGGAACTGCCGTTATTATCGTCGCGTGACAATCTGCAATATATGCCAACATCATAATTATCTGTTTTTGTTTTCATCATTACTTTTTGCTCCTTTCAATCAATGAAAACAGCGCAAATTCTGATGTTGACTTTTAGCTTCCACTATATATAATTATACCATATAATGCGCCAAAAGTCAACATCTTTTTGAAATTTTATCATTTATTTTCGCGGTTCATACGTTCTTTCGCTATGTTAAACAACACATCATCAATATATTTTACACCGCCGAAAATACTTTTTACATAAACCATTGTATTTCTATATTTTATTTTACTGGCAATGGTTTTTTCGTCAATAACATTTCTTTCAATTATTTCGGTTTGCACTTTTTCCATTGAATTATTTTCCTCTCATTCATTTTTCTTTTTCAAATGTCTTACGCTCGTCGAACAAATACCCTTGAAATATAATGCCGTCGTTTGTTAAAAACCGTCCTTGTGCGTCTTTGGGTATTTTGTCAGCCGCACCCGTATTATCAAGTATAATTTGCGACAGCACATTGTCAGCGCGTCCGCATACACGGAAATCAATATTGTTTCGGATTTGCCCTGTAAGGATTGTTGCGTCAGGTCGTTGTGTCGCCAGAATCAAATGTAAACCAAATGCCCGACCCTGCCGCGCTATGATTGATAAATTGCCCTCAATCTGTGTAACAAGGTCTTTATCATCTTTAGAAAGCCCAGTCTTGTCAAGCAATTCAGCAACCTCATCACAGGCGAATATCATTCGCGGCAATGTATTTCCGGCGATACTGTTGTATTCGTCAATATTTGCGCACTCTTTACCAAATAATAGCCCTTTCCGTTCTTCCAGTATGTCAATAATGTTATTAAGGGTACAGACCAATTCCTTTTTTTCAATGACAATCCGACATCTGCTCTGCCAGACGAGCGGGAAATCAACTCCGCCCTTGAAATCCGCAATAAAAACCGTCGCTCCTTTTTTTATACATTGCATAATCAAAAGTTTCAATAATACGCTTTTGCCTGAACCTGTCGAACCGCCTAATAACATATGTGGGATTTGCGCTAAATTTACTGTTTCTATGCCAAGCAGACTTTCACCTAAAACTAATTCAAAACTGTTATCGCTCAAATATTCATCTTTCCAATATATGGTTTCTGGTAAATTACGATTGCCGGACACGGTATATATAATAATTCTCTTTTTGTCTGTTCCCTGCACAATTTTAACAATATGGATATTTAACGCAGTTTCGATTTTATCCTGCTGGTTTTCCCATTCTGATTGCGGTATGCCGTTTGACTTAAATTCCATAATCTTTACGCCGCGAATCTTTTTGTACTTTCTTTTTTTAATCAATAACGGCGTTTCTCCTGCGTGGTTGACAAGTCCGATCCGCCAGAGGTTTTCATTGATTCGCTTGAAGCCGAGAGGCGTTCCGAATACAATTATTAAAAAGATTAGCCCGGCTATCATGCAGACTGGGAATACAATATTAATTACTTTTTTATCTGCTGTCGCATATATATCATAGGGAATGTAAGCAAATATAATATCTTTAAAAAGCCAAGCAAACAGAGTTATGATTAAATATATCCATATTATCAAGCCTTTTAGCCTGTTATTCATAAGTTCGTGTAATCCGTTTTTGAAACGTAACATTAAATAACTGCGTTTTGTCTGACGCTCTAACGTATATTTTTCTTCTTGTCTCATAAAATGCCCTGCCCTTTCTGTTCAATGTGTTTTGTGATACTGCCGTCGTGATGATACTCTATCACCGCATGAATACGGCGTAATAGTGCCTGCCATGTTTCCGGCTTATTCTGCTGTATGTTTTTGTACTGCTCTGTCAACGGCACATTTGATGTGATATATACTTTTGTATAGCAAGCTGTTTTGTCGTTGTACCGTGCCGGAAGATATAGCGGGTAAATATCAAGGTAATTCAACATATCCTCAATCGGTATCTGTGAATGAAATTCCTCGAACACAAGCACATCATGTCCATTGTAGCCGTCAAATGATATGCTTCGACCTGCACGGTAATTTGTTATTCTGCATATATCGCGCGGATTATGTGCCTGATATATCCCTCTTGTTTTTCCCGCTCCACTTGCGCCGAATATATACGACACATATAAATCTCGGTTTTCCGTCGTATATTTTTCTGATAACAATGTTTGACGCAGAATATCAATATCGCGAATACGGAAAGCAAAGTTCGGCGTATCGTCAACGATTTCAGATGTTCGCTTGCCGTCCCTGATATTCTCAATCAGCTTGCTCATCTTCGGGCTTGTTTCGTCTTTTTCTTCCGGCATTTTCCCGTACTCGAAAAAACTGCCCTCGATAGCCGTCTCAGCTTTACTGTCATTCTCCCACTTGCCGGATTTTAATATATAATCCCTGTTTTCCTTTGCCGTCCCGTATGCCTTTTCTATATGCGCCGTTATAAATCGGTTTTTCAACGTGTTGAATCGTATCGGCGAATGTGAATATATAAAAATATGCGTATGATATGTTCCTGTTGTCGCTCTTTCGTCAGCTATACAAAAATAATCAGCGAAAAACATTTTCAATATTTCGATAATCACATCATGGTTCAGCCCGATTTCAAGCGGATTATTTATTACAAGCGTCCATTTTCTTGATTGTGAATTATTAATAATATTAATTAATATGACCCCCTCTTTTTTGCTACTGCTACATCACACCATAAGGGGTAATACTATACCCTTATGGTAATGGCGGCGCGCCGCCACTGGGGGGACATTTTCCTTAATGAAAAATGTCTTTTTCCCCCTGATAGTGTCGGCGTGCCGCACAGCCTTAGCCTTTGTGATTGACCAATGCAATACTTGTCGCTTTTGCGCCGACATTCGGCTGTCCGTTCAACCAATAGATGAACACTTCGAGCCCGTTGAAGTTTACTTCTAAATATCCATTTTCCGGCTGTTCAAGCTGCTGTTTGCCGTCAATTTTTATGCCTATCTTCTCAAAGTTTTTTTCCGGCATACATACGGTATAACGGTAACCTGTAATCGTATCAGTCCGTTTGTTGTCCCGATACTCATATACCGGCGCAACCTCTAATAACCACAGCTTATTCCCAAGACTTTTCGGGTCGATAACCAAATCAGTAATTTTCACGGTAAAATCTCCTCTCTTTGTGTATTTGATTGTGGTGCGCACCCTCAATCTGTTTACAGTATATCATATCGACCCTCTTATTTTAGCGTCACTTGTGACGCTATTTTCAATTTTTACAAAAAATTGCCGCCCTGTAAAAAAGGCGGCAATTTGCTTTTATTCTCTTTTATTCCCAAAAGTCGCAGTCTTGCTCATGCGATAAATATATTTCGGCTTGTTCTATACTCATACCCTTATCTAAAATATCGCCCAGATGTTTCATCGCCGGATATGCGGCATAATATAACTTTTTCGCCTCTTCACGGTTTAGACCAAAAGCCACACAGATTGCCCTATATATTTTTAGTTTCGGCTCGTATTTTTTTCCTCTGCCGTTATTATTCCCGCATATTCTGTCAATAGTGGTTTTCGGCAATTTTGTTATCTTTATCAAATCTGCTTGTTTCATTCCTTTTATGTGCAGTAATTTTCCTACACCGTCTGAAAAATTTTTCCAGACGTATAAATTATTATTTTCGGGTTGTTTTGATGTATTATCTATCAAAATACAACCTCAATTATGTTATTCTATAATTATTACGGGATTCCACAGCCGGAAGTGATGACATAATAATTGCCTGTAATATGTTTCTGTTTCCCGAAAAAAGAAAATGAACATAGGCATCACCCCCCTGTGAATTGTATAATGAACGCCAAAAAGTATGACCTCTCCGGCGCGGAATCCCCCGATTCACTAAAACGCAAAGAAACACCGTCATTTACTGACCGTGTTTCTATCATGTATTTATGGCTTAAAAAGCCCTTATTCTTTACGCATTTTTCTACAAAAAGGCAAATTACACCCTTTGTTTTAATCGTTCTCGTTTTTTGGGGAGCGAAGCTCAACCCAACATCATTGTCAGCTGTTAAGGCTCGTTGTGTTACTTATTACCGTTTTTCACGGTATCTGATACTTTCTTTTGAAAAAGGGCAAACTCCACCCTTTGCTCTGTGCATCCTCAATTTTTGGGGTACGAAACCTCTCCAAAAATCCACAGTACGTACACCTTGGCACGTCAATCGTTAATGGCTTATAAAAGCCGTCGTTTTGCCAATAGGTATAATACGCCTACTGGCACAGCAATTCTTAATTCATTCCAAGCCATATATGCCGCTTGAAAATCTCACGTAACTATTAATACGCTACTATATGAACAATCCTTACCTGCAATCCCATATCCTATTGTTCCTAAGGATATTTTCCTCTTGCGGGAAAGGCTAATATCTAACTAACGTATGCTTTGAGAGGCATTGTCCCGTTTCACCGCCCACAAAATGGACGGTTCGCACAAATAGTATATATATTATACCATATGCAAATTGTTTTGTCAAGATAAAATTTAAATATTTTTTAAGTTTTGTGAAAGTAAGTATAATAACAGAAAACAGGGAATAAAATTAAAAAATTCAAGTCCAAATAATCGTTGTATTTTAACATAAAATCAACGATTATTTGGATTATATCAATATACTGTCTATTGTATCCAACTGAATAATGATGTATAATAATATTATAAAATAATTATAAACTCAATGGAGATTAATATATGTTGATTGAAAATATAGGTAATGCTATCCTAAAATTAAGAAAAGCTAAAAACATAACACAAGAAGAACTTGCGAAAATACTCAACGTAACTAATCAGGCAGTATCAAAATGGGAATGCGGAGGCGGTTTTCCCGATATTGAACTTCTGCCGTTGATAGCCGACTATTTCAATGTTTCGATAGACAAACTGTTTGGACGAAATATAAGCGATTACAGCGATATAAATACTGAAACAGCAAAGTATATTCAATCGTTCGATGACAGCGCAAAAATGAAAGCGGCTATGGAGCATTGCTGGACCATAGAACGCAGTTTATTTAACTCGGACATTAAAAGGTTTCAAAAAGGAAATACGCTTGAAGAACTTAATAGGGGAGATTTATATTACGAAACATATTCACAGCTTTTAGACGATAACGGAATAACATTTATGCGGTTAAACGAGGACTTTCAATATTTTATGCTCATACTGGAAACCCAGCTCGGATTTGGAAAGGTATTGAATTTTACGCCGGAATATCAAAAACTTTTTAATATGCTTGGAGATGAAGATAGTTTTAAATGTATATATTTGTTGTATCAAAGAGAAAACAAACCATTTACGCCGAAACTGTTTGAAAAACATTTCGGAATAAAACAGGAACGAGCGATAGAGATTCTTAACAGATTCAAGGAATATGGGCTGATAGAAACAACAGAAATAGAGCTTGACGACGAAATACAGTCAGTATATACTTTTAATCCAAACGCGTCTTTTATACCTCTTTTGACTTTCGCGAGGGAAATAATTCACCCGCCTCAAAGTTTCCATAATAATTGTAACCAAAGAACAAAACCGTATTTACAGAAAAAAGAGGATTGATATTATGCGAAATATAAAATATCTCATAAGGGGAACAAAAATATCGTTTGGATTTAATCCGTCCGGCAACATATTATTTTTTCTCATCGCTGTAATAAATTCAAGTCTTGCCGTTTATGTTACGGTTATATTGGGAAATATGATTGACGACATTAAAAATAAAATCGGCGGGAACGGCTCATTTAAAGAAATAATTTTTTCTTTGATTTTATTCGGCGTTATTTCGATATTATTATATATTTTTATGGAACTGCGCTGGCGGTTCAGCGAAGATATACTGCCGTTGAAAAGCAAAATAAAAGCGCAGAAAGATATAATAAAGTTAAGCGAAAATATACCAGTGCGCGAATTTGACCGTGAGGACTTCAACACGGAATATTCAAAATTTACTGACGGATACACCGGACTTTGCGCGTTTTTACCGTCGGTCACACTAATTTTTAATATATCGTACAGGCTTATTTTATCGTCGGTGATACTTTTTCAAATGCACTTTTCATTTCCGATTATTGTCTTAATATTTTTCGTGATAAGTTTTGCTCTCAATATAAATTATGCCGATACATTAAATGATTTATGGGAAAAAACAAAAAAGATTTCAAGGAAGTCGGATTATTTATCAAGTCAGTTTTCGGGGAAAAGCAACAGAGATACAAGACTTCTTAATCTAAAAGATAAGTTCATAAATGAATGGTTAGGCATTAACAGGACGCTTACAAATTTATCCGCAAAAGGGCGGAAGAAAACAGACAGGCCGTTTGCGATATGCAGTGCGTTTTCTGAAAATATTGCCGGATTGATTTCGATTGTTATTTGTTTGTTTCTTATCGGAAACGGCGTGCTTCAAATAGGAGCGATATATGTAATCTGGAATCTGATTAACAATACTGTCGGGAACGCGCAGAATTTTCAGCGTTCCGTAACAAACTTAATTCTCGGCGGTAAAAAGCTAAAAATTACTTTTGATTTTTATGATAAATATTCAAAAATAAAAAACAAAGAAACAAGCGAAGATATAAAATCAGATGTGCCGATAGAGATTAAAAATCTGACATATAAATACGGCGAAGATATAATCGCGATAGACGATTTGTCTTTAAATATAAATAAAGGTGAAAGTATCGCATTAATCGGCGAAAACGGGAGCGGAAAATCTACGTTGATAAAGTGTATAATCGGTTTATATAAACCAGAAAACGGTTCAGTAAAAATATACGGCAACGAATCATACGATACAGATGAGGAAATTATCAGAAAATATGTCAGCATTACGTTTCAGGATTACTGCACATACCCGTTTACTTTACGTGAAAATGTGGGTTTCGGCGAGATAACAGAAATTGCGAACGACGATAAAATATTAACTGCAATAGAATTTGCGAACGCAGACGAAATATTGAAAAAATGCGGGAAACTCGACGCTGTATTGGGGCGGCAGCTTGAACCTGACGGATTAGAACTATCGGGCGGACAATGGCAAAGGCTGGCTCTTGCGCGGGCATATATGAATATGCGCGACATAGCAATATTTGACGAACCATCGGCGGCTCTCGACCCTATCGCTGAATTAAAACAATTTGAGAATCTAAAATCTACGTTGAAAAATAAAACGTCAATATTAATTTCACACAGAATCGGGTTTGCGAGGCTTGCAGATAAAATCGTTGTTATGGATAATGGCAGAATTGCCGAACAGGGGACGCACGATTATCTCATTTCACTTAACGGCAAATATGCCGAAATGTTCAACGCTCAAAAAAAATGGTACGATTTAGATTACGACGAAAAAGAGGGGGCGTAAAACAAGCATGAAAAAAATAATTTCAAATATATTTTATATATTAAAAAACACCTCTAAAATTGCGTTGAAAAGCAAAAAAATAAAAATTTATATTTTTATACTTTTTTCGCTATATATTTTCGACTATGTGTTTAAAGCGGTTATGCCAGTCATAAAAGCGGAATTGATAAACGGCGCGGCATCAATAGCAAATCAAACGCCGGATTATTTTTTAATGATTTTTTCATTGGCAGTTATTTTGCTATACTCAATATATATTTATTTTTTCTGGGCGAAAAGAGGAATACTGGAAACATTGATTGAGGGCGAAGTAAAAAATAACATGAACGCCTATTTTTATAAACGGCTTTGCGACATAGATTACTCGCTGTTTAATTCGCCGAAAATATACGAAGATATTAATTTTGTTCAGAATAATATACCCGGTTATGCGTCAGATTTTTTCGCTTCACAGATGTTAATGTCATTATTAGGCACGGCTGTATCAATTTTTATAACGATGTTCTTTTTGATTAAAATAAATATTTTCGTCGCACTTATCGTTTTAACAGGCAATATTGCGGGAATCTTTCAAAAACTTTACGAGGCAAAAAATAATTATTACGTCACGGCGCGGCAAATGCCGGAAAGGCGGTGGAGCGGTACATATTCGTCTGTGATGACCGAACGGAAATATCTCAAAGAAATCAGATTTTTCGGTTTGATTCCGTATCTGTTGGATAAATGGGAAAGCATAAATAAAAAGCTGAACAGAGAAAACACAAAAATATCTGTAAAATATATAATAACCGATATAATAAAATATTTTATATCAAATGCGTTTAATGTCGCGGCGTTGATTTTGACGGCTTATTTAATATTAGAGGGCAAAACAGACATAGGCTCGTTAATATTGGTTTACGGAACATCGTCAACAATGCTCGATACCTCTGGCAGTTTATTTTACAGTTTAGGTCAATTAAAACAAGTTTCTAATTATACGGATAAATGGCGTGAATTTGAACAATATTCGATATTTGAACACGGCGAATATTTAGGCGAAACGCCGAAAGAGATAAATATAAAGTTTGAAAATGTCTGTTTTAAATATGATGGTATGCAGAGTAATGTTTTAGAAAATTTCAATGCGGAAATAAAAAACGGCGAAAAGATTGCGATAGTCGGAGAGAATGGGAGCGGAAAAACGACGTTTGTTTCGCTTCTGAATGCCTTGTATCACCCGCAGAGCGGAAAAATATTTATAAGTGATAGTGATATTTCCGAAAATATCGGACTTTTACGCAAATACAGTTCGACGTTGTTTCAGGATTTCCCGCAGTATGAATTTTCAATACGTACAAACATAAATATCGGCGATATTTACAGAGATATTTCTGAAAATGAATTGACAGAAGCGGCAAAGAAAGCCGGGATATATGATTATATCAATACGCTGTCAAAACAGTTTGACACTCCAATAGGAACATTAGACGACGACGGAATAAATTTATCGGGCGGTCAATGGCAAAAACTCGCGCTTGCGAGAGCGGCTGTGAAAAAAGACGCAAAAATAATAATTCTTGACGAACCCGCGTCGGCATTGGACGCTATAGCCGAATCGGAAATGTACGAAAACGCTTTTAAATTATTTGACGGCAAGACAGTAATCATAATATCGCACCGTCTGAGCGCGACGGCGTTTGTGGATAGGATATTGGTATTTAAAGACGGTATTGTGATTGAGGAGGGCAGTCACAAAGATTTATTGGAAAGAAAAGGCGTATATTATTCGATGTATGCGGCACAAGCAAGTTTATATAAATAATAGAATCACCGAGCCAAAATAAAAATAAATAAGGGCTTAAAGCAAGTATGCTATTAAGCCCCTTTTCAATTATATTTTCGGCGCGTTGTCAACAACAATCCTGTAAACTTTTCTATTTTCTGCGGAAACGAAAACTTTACAACCCTGTTATTGACAAAATAAGGTTTGTGGGATTTCAACAAAATCATAAAACACAAAAAATTTCCATTATACCGCTACTTATAAATTCATTAGCGTAATGGAAGCTAAAAATCAATCAAAATCACGCTATTTTAAGAGTTCTTCCGTGATTTTTAATAAGTACGAATAAGTAATTATTATAGCACAGAGCTCACAAGAAATCTAAAATCTGTAAAATAATTTGTAGTAAAAGGCGAATCTTATAGTACGACACTATTACAAGCAAAAAAAGATTATTTAGTAAAATTTTTAAAATGACTTGAACAGGTTACGGCTTGAACAAGTCTTTTTTCTTTGGCGGCAATTACAGTATATCGAATTATCAAAAAATATCAAGGCACGGGTAGTATTTTCAAAAAAATTTTTGTAAGCAAATATAAAACAGTCACACAAAAATTTTTTTGAAAATCTCCACCCTCGCAAGCGTCCTTGACATTTTTTGATAATTCGATTTTTTATTTTTGCCCGCCGCCGAAAAAATAAAAAAAGTTATGCCAAAAATTTAACAAAAATTAAAGAGAGGTAAAAAGCCATGAAAAACATTTATTTTAACAATCCAAAAACATTAGAGGACTTAAAAAAGCAGTATCGCGAATTAGCAATGAAACATCACCCCGACAAAGGCGGCAACACGGAAATCATGAAAATTATTAATAATGAATACGACGAATTATTTAAAGTTTTAAAAGACGTTCACAAAACGAAAGACGGCGAAACCTACACAGCGAAACAGTCAACTAATGAAACGCCGGAACAATTCAAAAATATAATTGACGAACTAATGAAAATGGACGATATTATAATAGAGATAATCGGCTGTTTTATATGGGTAACGGGCAACACAAAAATATATAAAGACAAATTAAAAGGGTTAAAATTTCAATGGCACAGTAAAAAAATAGCGTGGTATCTCAAGCCCGACAATTATAAAAAGCATAGTCATAAAGATTACGATTTAAACGAAATCCGCGAAATTTACGGCACAAGCGGAGAAGTCAAAAGTAAAGGCACATATAAATTAGATGAAGATGAAACAATCGCATAAAAATATAAGTCAAAACGGGAGCGTAAAACTCCCGTTTGTGCGTTTAAAAGGTTAATTTTAAGCCAATGAAAGAATTGGCTTAAAATATTCCATTGATTTTATGCGCCAACGGGCGCAGACTGGAGTTATGCCTATGTTTTTTACAATAAAAAAGCTCCCATTACCAAAATATAAACTCATTGGTATGTGGAAGCTAAAAATCACTTCAAAATCACGCTGTTTTCGGCGTTATTCCGTGATTTTTATATAAGTACGGAGAGGGCGGGATTCGAACCCGCGGTCGGCTATTAACCGAACACACGATTTCCAGTTTCTTGTGCCGAACGGAAATTGAAAGAATCTGTTGGATAATATTATAATATAAAGAGGGCGAAAAGTCAAGAGAAATCTGGCTTTTCGCCCTCTTTTTTTGCGTTTAGATTCGTTTCAGTCCATTCTATGTGGGGTATCGAAATTTGATGATTTTCGGAACTTTTTTGGAAAAATGGCAACCATCGGGCAACCATTTACCGTAGAACCCATGCGACTTTTTGTGCAACACGAAAAATAAATGGCAACCATTTCATTATTTTCACGAAATAGCGTTCGCCTACTATTGACAAATGTATAGAATTTGGAGCGCGTTATATGAAAAAATACGAATTGTTAAAAAAGAAATATCCTGAATATATCAGTCTTGACCAGCTCTACAGGATATGTAAAATCGCGAAACGAAGTGCGATTTATCTAATACAGCATGGAATTATACCCGTAATAGAAACAGGTAAAAAAACGTGGCGTTATAAAATCTCTCTTGATGACGTGATTATATATCTGCAACGGCGTGATGAAATTGGCAGTATGATACCTCGCGGAGCAGTAAAATCAAGACCTACGAAAACGGTTAGCAACCGTAAATCATTTTCACAGATAATAAAACCGGGACAGGAATGGGAAATAGCCGAATATTTCGAATATATATATTCGGATTATGGAGATGTTTTAACAACGGCTGATATTGTAGAAATGACGGGACTTAATAAAAGCACGGTTTTGAAACTGCTAAAAAGCGGACAAATTAAATTTTTATCCAACAAGCCGACATACCTTATTCCAAAACAATATCTATTAAAGTTTGTTGTAACTCGGCGTTTCATTGAATCGCAAACTATCTCGGAAACATTCAAAAAAGTATTAGGAGGATTTGAAATATGGAAAAATGCAAAATCATCGCGATAGCGAATCAGAAAGGCGGGACGGGCAAGACGACGACAGCCTGCAATTTGGGTAACGCTCTCGCCGATATGGGGGAAAAAGTATTGCTCGTTGACTTTGACCCACAGAGCAACTTGTCAATGAGCTTCGGCATTGAACGCCCGGATGAAATCGCTGTTTCAATGCAAAATATACTTTCGCTTATCATGGACGGCAAACCTTTGCCAGATAAGAGCGAATATATCATACAAGGCGAAAATTTAGACATAATCCCCTGCAATATCAATCTATCCGTTACGGAAATAAACCTCCGCGACGAAATGGGCGGCGAACATACTCTGTCGGAATTGCTTGAACCCCTGCGGTCGGATTATAATTATATTATAATCGACACAAATCCATATTTAGGACTGCTAACTATAAATGCACTCGCGGCTTGCGATGAGGTAATAATCCCCGTCAGCCCGCAGTTACGGTCAGCAACAGGGCTGACCGACTTATTACAGACGATATTCAAAGTCAAACGTAAAATCAATCCGCGAATAACCGTTGCGGGTATTCTACTCACTATATGCGACGAACGCACACGGCTGTTCCGTGACGCAAAGAATTTGTTGGATGAAAATTACGGCGGCAAAATCAGGATTTTCAATACTCACATACCGAACACAGTCAAAGTGGGCGAAGCCAACTACGCGAGTCGTAGTATCATTGATTATGATGCGGACAGCAAAGCGGCATATGCGTACACAGCATTTGCGAAGGAGGTGTCCGGCGATGGCGGCGACAAATAAAGACAAACCAAAACCGCGCCTGAAAAATCTCGACGATTTGTTTCAACTTAATAATGGCGTAAATCCATTGGATGTATCTGTGCCTGTTATAGAACCGCAGTTAATTAACAAACGAATAATAACTACACTTGCGATTGATAAATTAACGCCGTTTAAGGGACACCCATTCCGTTTGTATGAGGGTGAACGCCTTGATGATATGGTAGCGAGTATCAAGGCAAATGGTGTGCTTGTACCAATTATCGTCCGCAAGGTTGATTCTACCCTCGAAATACTCGCTGGGCATAATCGTGTCAACGCCGCGAAGCTTGCAGGATTTGATGAAATACCCGCAATCGTCTATGAAAATATATCAGACGAAGACGCTATTATTTACGTTATAGAAACGAATTTAATACAGCGTTCGTTCACGGATATGACGCATACAGAAAAGGCGGCAGTCATTGCTTTGCACCACTCAAAAATGTTTTCGCAGGGTAAGCGAAACGATATTTTAGAGCAGATAGAAATGCTCGAAAGTCCGCATGAATACAAGGAAAACGAAACTTCGTCTCAACTTGGGACGAAGTTAAGAACTGATGAGAAGATAGGCGAATCATATAGCTTATCAAGGAATACAATCGCCCGTTATTTGCGTTTGCAATATCTTATTCCGGCATTGAAATCCCAACTCGATAATGGCGATATTTCTTTTTTACCTGCGGTCACGTTATCATTCTTGAAAGAAGCGGAACAGGAACTCGTTGACGATTGCATGGGGCGAAATGGTTTATCCGTTGATATGAAGAAAGCGGATTTATTACGACAGTTTTCCGAAAAAGGCAAACTGAACGGCGAGAGTGTTTACAGGATTTTATCAGGTGAAACAACCCCGAAACCGAATCGCACACCCATTGTCAAAATTGACAAGGCAGTATATGCAAGATATTTCAAGCCGAATCAACCTGCAAAAGAAGTACAGGAAACCGTTGAAAAAGCGTTGGAAATGTATTTTCAATAACAATAACATCATACTGTTTTACGTTACAAAAACCGTCGCTTGATGACGGCGGCGGTTTTTGCAATTGAAAATATAACATCAAAGTAATCTACAAATAATTTTCAAGGTTAAACAGGGCAAACAATGGCACATTGAGCAGTCCGTCGTCAAGACGGAGATTTGCCAGCGACGTTCGGATTGATAATTCAGGATTATAACGCTCCCGGTACACTTTAAGGCTTCTTGCCCGTAAATTCTCCCCTGCTTTAACCTCAACCGGATAAATGCGTTTATCGTCCGAAAAAACGAAATCCACCTCTGCTGTCGCTTCCGATGTCCAGTAATAAATGTTACGGATAAAATTCTTTCCCGCAAGTTCGGATAATACGAATTGTTCCGTTAGTGCGCCCTTAAATTCCTCGAATATTTTTATGCTGTCCAATATCGCGGACGGCGATAATTCGCTCATAACACGGAGCAGACCAACGTCAAGATGGTATAACTTAAACGCTTTCAGGTCTTCGTATGCTTTGAGCGGCGTGGCGGGTTTTGTTATTCTGCCCACCTTGCGGAGCAATCCGCTGTCAAGAAGCCATAACACTGCCTCTTCGTAGTCACGCGCCCGCGCTCCTTCGCGCACTAAACCATATATAAATTTCTTATTTTCTTTCGCAAGCTGTGACGGTACACTGTTCCATAAATACCGCAGTTTCGGAACTATACTTTTCGGAGCATGTTTTGAAAAATCATTTTCGTAAGTTTCAAGTATATCGCGCTGACGTATTTCCACCGCCGAATAATCCCGCGTGGCAAGCCATGAACTGACCGCGCCCGGCATACCGCCTATGACAAAGTATAGTTTCAAATAATCAGTTAATTTTTCGGCTATCGCTTTCGGTATCTCGCTTATACCGTCGTTCCTTATAAAGTCAATCAATGATTCCTCGCCGTTGGCAGTCAAAAATTCCTGAAAATTAAGCGGCTGGAGCATAAGAAAATCCACTTTGCCTACGGGGAACGATGTCCCGCTGTGCAGGGCAATTCCGAGCAATGACCCTGCGCAGCAAACAGCATATTCGGGCGCGGTTTCGGCAAAATATTTCAACGCGGTCAAAGCGCGCGGTATTTCCTGTACTTCGTCGAATATTAAAAGCGTTTCCTGCGGCTTGATTCGTCTGCCGTGCAATGCGCCAAGTAAGTCAATAATCCTTTTGGGCGAAATATCGCCGTCAAAAGATTCCTTCAACCCGGGCGCATTTTCAAAGTTAATATACAGCACATCATCAAACGCAACTCTGCCAAATTCATTCAACAGCCATGTCTTTCCGACCTGACGCGCGCCTTTCAGAATTAATGGCTGACGGTTCTTTTTGTTTTTCCATTCGATTAAATCTTTTATCAAAAAACGTTGTATAAACATCACCTCACATTTTCTTAACATTATTTTATCATTATAAGCACATTTTGTCAAGATAAAATACAGAAATCAATCACATTTATCAAACACAACTTATTTTTTATCCAAAAAATTAAAATACGGGAAGTTTCCTGCGCTTGTTTGGAAAGCATTTGTTTGTTGTACGCCGCCATGCACTTCTCCCCCCTGCGATAATATTTTCAGTAGATTTTTCGGCACAAATAACTGCCAGCGTTTATCGAAGATGTTCTGCTTATGCTTAATCCCGCCGTAAAAATAACGGACACTTTTAGATGCATTTTGTTCGCAGATCTCAAAGAACCTATCGGAGAGCCGTAATTCATTTTTCAAGTGATTTAGTATATACCCCGATTTTTGATATAAAAACTGTTTATCGTAACGCTCAAGATATTTATTCAAGCAATTTGTCTTCGTGTATGCGGGGTATGAGTTCTAAACAACGCAGTAATTCTTCAAGCCCTGAGATTTTTTCAAAGTCATTTATGCTATCGAGCATCGTGCGTTCTATGTCAGTTACCCGAACGCCGTCAGGCTTTTCGTCCACGCCGACGCTGATACGCGGAGCAATGTGACGATAGACAACATCGTCATACACAAATTGCGCAAATCGTTTGTCACCGGAAACATAGACTTCATAAAACACCTGATTAGCACAGCCGTAGTATTCAAACGCCGAATGATGGGAGATATACGCTCCGTCGGCGATATGTGAAGCTATGCGGTATCGGTTAGGTACAGCTTGATTTGTTTCCATGCTTACGGCGACATATAGGTTACGTTTAACCGATTCTATATAACCTTTCTTTTGATAGCTCGTCAAAAGGGAATTTGCGGTTTCCGCATTGCCCGTTATGCGTTCAACATCAGCGCGGGTAAAACATTGCAATTCCGTTAATTCTTTATAATACTTCAAACAGCTCACCTCTATTTTAATATTAACACAAAGACGTTAAATAATCAACGACTATATGCAAAAATTAAAATATTATTTACGACTTGCGTTTTTCGCAAATAAATAAAATCCAAAAATAAAGGAGAATTACTACATATGGCAGTATTCAGAGTAGAAA
>WQYZ01000059.1 GCA_009780985.1 Oscillospiraceae bacterium
TTAGAAGTTGTTACATCCTGTGTATTATCAAAACGATTGGTGCCATCTGGCATATCCGTAACGGCATATCCTGCTTGCTGAGTCAAATCTGTGAAGTCTGTTTCTGTAAGCGCCGTTTTCTTACTGCAAGAACCCAATAAAGGAAGTACAAGCAGTAATGCAAGGACAAAAGCGGTTAATGATACTTTTTTTAACATGATTTTTCCTCCGTTAATATAAAATTTATATATTTTTATTTATGTTAAAATATCTATTTATCACGCATTTTTTCTTCAACAAGCTTTCTTATGGCTATTTTTTGATTTTCAATTGTATCGTTATAATCAATGGGAAGTTTACGTTTACTATATAAAATATACATTTCTTTTTCTAACTTCGTTTGTGTTTTGGACTTGTTTGGGTCATTTTTAAAAAGCGGTTCAGCAATATATGTATCGTCAAGTTTTGAATCAGTCTGGCTTAAAATAATAAACATACTATCTTCCGTCTGCTTAATTTTAATCTCAGACAACGCTGATTTAATGCCGTTTATTACTGCGGATTTTATTATAAGATATAAAATTATCAGTCCAATAATGCATAGAAAAATACAAATTAATAAAAATAAAGCATTCATAATTATTTTCTCCGTTATTTAAAGTCGGTTAGTTTTAATATCCTGTCGATAATCAAATCGTATGTCAGCATATCGAGCGTATAATTTTGCCCATTGTCCCTGTCGTAAAACTGCGAATAAATCGGCTCATTATCTATTTCCCCTAAAACCGTATTTATTACGCTGCTTTTCGGAAGCCCCTGAATTTCGGCTATCAGATTGGGTATATAAAACATAGAGATTTTATTATGTAAATTAAGTGTGTTGATCGCAGTTTCGCCCAAATCAAAATTTGCCCAAACAAGATAGTGCTGTTCATACAAAGCGGCGCAGTTGTCGGAAGTTATATTAAGCTGCTCATATTTATTATTATCCGAGACGAAAAACGGAAAATGATCTCCGCAAAAAACAACGATACATTTTTCATCGAGGGTTTTCAGCTTATTTCTCAATTCGCCCAAAGCGCGGTCCGTTTCTTTAATCCCCTCAAGATAATAGTGATATTCGTCTACGTCAGGCTCGTCGTCTGAAGAGTACGGCACATGATTCTGCATAGTCGTAGCCATGATATAATTCGGTCCGTCGGTGTTTTTTATTTTATCGACTATACAATCAAACACAGTCTCGTCGCTTATATATTTTTTAAAATCTTTTATTGGCCCACCGTCTAAATTATCTTTTAAATTGTCGTCGAATATCATATTGTCAAATCCGTATTTTGAGTATATTTCGCCGCGGTTGTAAAAAGTTCTGCTGAACGGATGTATATATGTCGTAGTATAGCCGTTTTGTCTGTAAAAATCCGGTATCGCAATTATATCGTCAGCTTCCACACGTTTAAGTTTATTGTTGGGCATGACGGGGGTTCCTATCGATTGCAGCGGCAGTCCGAAAAGCAGTTCAAATTCCGAACGGGTGGTATATCCCCCGAAAGTGGGAACAACACATGTTCCGGCGAATCCTTCTTTTCTCATAATGTCAAAATTTGTGTATACGGAGTTAAGGTCAGGGTCATCAGGGGTGAAAACCCTGAAATCCGCAAAAGATTCGGATAATATATATATTACATTTACTTTTTCAAGCTCATTTGTCTTATTTGAAACTGCGTCGGCGGGTTTGATTATTTCCTTTAATTTATTTTCCGTAAAGTTATCCGGCGGTTTAAGCGCGTATGTAAATAAATTCGTCGCAGATTCCACAAAATACGGTATGAAATTCAATCGGTCAAATTTTTCGTTGTCAACAAATGAATCTACGCTTTCAGACGGGGTGATGCCAAAGACAGAATAAACTCTCGCAGATAATGCCGGGAATACAATAAAGCAGGTAAATACGCCTAAACAAATAAATCCGACAATAAAACTTTTAACGAATTTAAACTTTATTTTTATGTTTAAAAAAAACATGGAAATTACATATGCGAGCATTATAAAAAAGTTGAGATTTAATATCGTCAAGATACTTACAGTCGTGAATTTTGTCATATCCGATGCGTTGCCTATCATAGCCATATCCGTTACGACGAAATGCGTCCCGCTCGCGACAAATTTATAATATTCCACCCAGGAAAAAGTAAACAAAGTCACCCAGGTTATAAATACAGTAAAAGTCGCCGAACGCGTCAAAAATAAAATGCCGAAAAATATTACATATATTACTATAAGTTCAAACGCAAAAGCGGTAAAATTATGTATAATCTGACCGCACAGAGCGGTAAAAGACTGCATATGGTTTAATTCGGTGGTAAATACGAGCAGTATTGGGAAAAAGATAATGAGAGCCGCCTTTAATTTTTTATGTCTGTACATGTTGTCTTTTTTTATGCGCCAGACTTTCAGCGCAAAATTTTTTAAAAACATAAATATCACAGTTCCTGCCTGTTAAATAATTTTATCCCGATTAATATAAAAGCAACTGAGCATAAAACAGTTACAATAATATTTATCGTCAAATCGCTAACTTTTGTAGACTGTAACATTATTCCTAAATCGTTTAGTTTTGCAGGGGTATATTTGCCTATTTTGGGTATAGACGGCAAAATGCTGAAAGCTATAAAAATCAAAAATGCGATAAATGTTGCAGATGTGACGTTTTTTGATATGATGCTCGAAAATAAAACTATTGTAAGAATAAAAAATATATATAAGAATAAAAAAGCGAAAAATATAATAAAGTATTTAAAATCGACTAAATTATCGTCGAATAATAAATCCGTATATAACTTTAAAACACCCGCTGAAATTATAAGCGAAACAAGAATAAAGACGACTGCCGAAGCAAATTTTGAGAAAATAAACTGCGTTCTCGAAATATTTTTTGTCAGTATATACGCAGCCGTATTTTTTGCTTTTTCGTTGGCGACAATTCCGGCAAAAACGATAATAATCGCAAGCAGTCCGATTGTGCTGAAATTGCTCACAAATTGCTTATAACTTTCAACAGAAGTCGGCGTGGGAATAATAGAAGTCAAGACATTCATTTCATCCTGAGACGCGCTGCCTCCCGCCGCTTTTAAAATCTCCGGCGTGAGTTTTGTTATAAGCGGCGCGGATATTGCCAAAAACAAAAATACAATCGTCAAAACGACGCCTTTGACTGTCTTAACGAGTTCGACAATTTCTTTTCTGAAAAACAGATTAAAACTATTCATAAAATTATACTGCCGCCCCCTGCCTGTTTTGTGTGTTCGGTTGTGTCGACGTTGCAGCTATAAATATATCTTCGAGGGTTGCTTCCTCAAATTCAAAACGCACGAGAGACAAACCGTTTTCATATATAATCTTTGGGAGTTCTTCTCCTGTCATTTTTCTGTCCGATGTTTTAAACAAAATTTTTATATCGCCTTTTTCGCTTTTTTCGTGATTTATATAGTCTATAAACCCGCATTTTTTTACAGCCGATAAAAAATTTGTGAATTTTACGTTGTTATCTTCAACTTCCACCACTTCGACGTTCAAAGCCGACGATATGCCGGACTTTTTCTCTTTTATTTCGTTTATATTTCCCTCAAGGACAAGTCCGCCTTTATCTATCAAAGCGATTCTATCACATACTCTTTCCACATCTGTAAGTATATGCGTCGAAAATATAACTGTGTATTTTTCTTTAAGCGAGTTTATAATATTTATTGTTTCTTTTCTGCCGACAGGATCGAGCGCGGACGTTGGTTCGTCGAGCATGATTAAATCGGGCGAATGGAGCAGAGAAACGGCAATGCCGAGTTTCTGCTTCATTCCCCGTGAAAAAGTCGAGATTTTGTATCTCAGCCTTTTTGTGTCAAAATTTATAAGCTCGAATATTTCCCGAACTCTTTTTTTAATATCCCCGTCTGACATTTTGTGCAGTCTGCCGCAGAGAAATAAATACTCGCGGGCAGTCATAAAAGAGTAGAACTCCGGCACGTCGGGCAGAAATCCTATATTTTTATACGACAAAGGCTTGCCGAATTCAACTTTTTTATCGTAAATATATATTTCGCCGGACGTCGGATTTGAAAGCCCGGTAATCATTTTAAGAGTAGTGGTCTTCCCTGCCCCGTTTCTGCCAAGAAATCCGTAAACAGAGCCGTGCGGGACAGTCAGGGTCAGATTATCCACGGCAGTCACGCCATTCGGGAATTTTTTTGTTAAGCTGACAAGTTTAAGCGCGTCGTTCATATAAATCTATAAATCACCTCGAATTATTTTATAAAAAGGCGGTTTCGCCAAAAGCCTCCCTCCGAGAAACGAAGTTTCGAGCCTGTTGAGGGAGGTGGCACGCGAGATTTCAGCCAGGGATTAAAATAATGCTCGACCGCGTGACGGAAGGAGTTATCTAATTTCAACTCCCTCCGTCAAACGCTAATCGCAAATAAATTTGCGGCGTTTGCCACCTCCCTCGCGGAGGGAGGCGTTGGCACAACTGCCTTTTCCAGCCTAAGACAAATCCATCACATCAAATGTCATCGTCTTTGTATGTCGGTTCCGCCCTGCCGAAGATTATATACAAAATCGGTCCGATTATCATTGTGCCGGATAATACGATTGCTATTATAATCCAGATAAGCGGATTTAAAGTTTTCGTTCTTCGTTTTACCGCTATATCGACTATAACGAAAACCAGCAGTCCGAGCTCTATTACCGCGAGTGGTATTATAAACGCAATGTATTGTTTAATTACGTCCATATATCATCACACCTACTTAACAAAATAATATTTTTACATTTTCTGGAATATATTATATCATAAATCTATGAATTATTCAATACTATTTTTGGTTTAAATAATTATCGTTCAGATAATTCAAAGTATTTACAAATTGTGCTGTTAACCCTATATTAAAAGTGGTGTCGGAATAGTTTGTAGTTTTAAAAGTGATACTCAGCATATGCTGAAAATCTGTTTGTACGCTTAAATCAACTGTCGATGATATATCTTGATTTAAACAATCGATAATCTTCAAAAGTTCGTCTTTGCTTATAAATTGCGCAGCCAAAGTGGTGGAAGATGCCTGAACGTCGCCGTAACCGGTTTTGTACTCTACATCGTCGATAGTGATATTATAATTTGTATTCGGGAAGTCTATAAATTTATTCATGATATTTTCATCTGTGAGCGGTAAGTAATACGCTTTTGTATATCCTATACTTGACTGAAGTTTATTGAGCGCATCTTCATAATTCTGTAAATCCTGTCCGTTTGAAAAGAATACAGCAGGCGGAAGTTTTTTCGAGATTTTCCCGCCATTTTTAAGGTTATAATTTATAGGGTCATTTCCCTGAAAAGGCGTAGTGTTTACATTCCCCAAAAAATATGAGTATGTTAAGTGAGAGCCGTAATCTGTGGTGTTTCTTACAGACTTAAACGCCGTGTTGAAAACATCGTTTGCAAGCTGAATTGTTTCAGGATCTGTAAATGTTATGTTGTCGGGTCCGGAATATTTTTCGTCATTGTATAATGCCGGAATTTCAGAAGACCCTAATCCCGTATTCCAATTATAATCAGATCCTACAAATCTGATATAGCTTACAGATTCAACATCGGCAGCATTCGGCAGACGTTTGTCAATGCCGAATATATCGTTTTGGAAAATCCCGGAGAAAACACATACGACTACTAACATAATCGCGAACGATTTTATACCCTTGAAAACTTCCCGGATATTTTTAAATATTATGAAGTTAATGACTAAGAACGCAATAAATCCTATTACAATTATCCCTAAAAGTATGAAAAGCAAATTGTCCGTTATACCGGATTTGAAGAATAAACCGCCGGCAACTGAAATTATAATCAAAATAGAATACTTGAAAAATGCCTGAAATTTATTGAAATAGAAAGTCTTTTCTGCGTTTTCGGTTTTTGTAAAACGGTTCAGAAGCCATGCTCCTGCAATGAACAGAACAGAAATAATCAACATGAAAATAACGTCGTATATTTTAGTAGTTCGGCTGAAAATTACCGTCACATAATAAGTCACAGGCATTGTAATTATATGAAAAGTCGTGTCGGTGAATCCCGCGTAAACGTCGGTGAATTTAAATATGCTCTGGATAAATACTGTGCAAACGCCGTAAACCGCCGGAATAATCGCCGATAAATAAGCCATAGCAAACAGCGAGTTCAAGAAAGTCCCCCCGATATTCGCACAGAAAACCGCGAACGAATATGCGATAATATACAATAACAACGCAGCTCCGTAATTCTGCGAAATAACTTTAAACGTCTCCGCATACGGCAGAAAAGCCGCGGACAAAATATAGCTTAAAACAAGTGCGGGGATAAAATATATCAGTCCTGTGACAATCTGCGTAAAAAATAACTCTGTGCGTTTTATGGGAATACTGTTGTAGAAAATCGCAGCTTTTCTGTTGTGCATATAACCCATTATATTAAATCCCAGAATAACCGCAAGAACGGCTGTTGCAAGATTTACGGATACAGAGAGCGCCTGCGCCATTGATTTCATACTGTTTATGTCCAATAATTCCCCGCTGGTCGTGCTAAATAATACTGCGAGAAATTCAATCAGCGGGCTCGCTATGAACATGATTATCGCCGTCATTATTAAAATAAATTTGTTTTGTTTGAGATTGTTTATCAGCAGCCCCAAATTAAAAAAGCCGTTACGATTATTATTTATGTTTATATTTTTATTATTTGGTAACGTTTCCGAGGTCATAACCTGTGCCCTCCATTTCTTCTATAAAAATTTCTTCGAGTGTCAACGGCAAAGTTTCGGCAAGAATCGGTTTCTTTTGATTTATTATACTAAATATCTTATCTTTATCGCCTCTGACCGTCATTTTCACTACAGAACCGATAGTTTTATATGTGACTATATCAAGTCCGGGAAAATCTTCGCGCGTCGGGATATAATCCCCGCCGAAAGCGCACTGGAAATTGTTTATGTCCAATTTTAAATCGTCCAGATCGCGTTCCAGTAAAATCCCGCCCCTGTGCAGAATTCCCACATGGTCGCATATGTCTTCAAGTTCGCGCAGATTGTGAGAAGCTATAATTGTGGTCGTGCTGTAATCCGCAGTATCCGAGGCGAGAAGTTTTTTCACATACTGGCGCATAACCGGATCGAGACCGTCAAATGTCTCGTCGCAGAATAAAAACTTTGGTCGCGACGACAATCCCAGTAAAATAGACGTCTGTTTCTGCATACCTTTTGAGAATGTGTTTATTTTTCTTTTGGGATCGAGTTTCAAAACTTCCAAAAGACTGTTGAAAAACGTGAAATCGAACGTTTCATATACTGCGCTGTAAAATGCCGACATTTCTTTTATTGTGCTGTTCGGCAGAAAATACTGGTCGTCTGAGAGATAAACTATATCTTTTTTTATTCCGTAATTGTCATATACCGGCACATCGTTTATAAAAATTTCCCCGCCGTCCTGCCTGTAAGCTCCGCACAAGATTTTCAGCAGAGTCGATTTTCCTGCGCCGTTTGAACCGATAAGCCCGTATATGCTCGAATCTTTTATATTTACGCTGACATTGTCGAGAGCTTTAATGTCTCCGAAAGATTTTGTTATATTTTGCAGTGTTATCATGTTTATCAAATCATCTCCTTATTAATTATTATCATATATTTTGTTTACAATTCTTTCTATTGAATTTTTTGGTATTTCAAATTTTTTCGCTTCGGATGTTGAACTTTCAATTTCTTTCAGTATTTCCCCGCGTTTTTCGTCCGTTATTTTTTGCATTTCAAGCGAACTTGATATAAAAGCTCCCCGCCCGGTCATACTGTAAATAATCCCCTGACGTTCAAGCTCTGCGTACGCTTTCTGTATAGTATTTGGATTTATGCCGATTTGCTGTGTAAGCTGACGAATCGACGGGATTTGTTCGTCGGGTTTTAGTATTCCTGCGAGCGCCTGTTCTTTTATAATATTGATTATCTGTTCGTAAATTGGGGTTCTGCTCCTCAAATCGATTGTGATTGCCATATTTGCAGCCAATATATATTCCTCCTTTCCGCATATGTAAATTTTTTATATTTTTTTATAAAATATTTATTTTTATCAATTTCTGCCGAAAAATATATTGTATATAACAATGATGGAATCAAGAAAGCTCAGCGAACTATTTCATCTATTACACTTATATCATATCACATAGTTCTGCTTTTGTCAATAAAAATTAAAATAATTTTATAAAAAATATAAAATTTACTATATTTAGTGTAAATTTCTATGCAAAATTTACAATTTATATGTATCGTTTTATGCAATTTTATAATATAATAATATAAATGAACAGAAAAGGCAGAGTAAGCAATTAGTTATTAAGATAGCAGATATATATTCCAAAAGGTATCCTGTAATTTATTAAATTGGGAAAGGAAAAAAATTATTATGCGTACAAATATACCTTATAATGTTTTGACTATTTCCGAAATGAATAGGACGAAAAACAACATCAGGAAAGAAAATATTGATTTCGATGATTTAGTTTTAAATAGTGAAACAGTGAAAAAACTGCGTGCAAGCAGCAGTATGTTCAATAAAACAATTTTTGTGAAAATAGAAAAAGATTTTCAAAAATACAACGTGGAATCAATACATAAGAGCGGGAAAAAAATTTATACAATTATGTTGATTTCAAGCGAAGCGAGGTTGGAACTCAGAGGCGAGGAAAATGCTCACCCTGAAATAGTAAGGATATCTCAAATAAATTAACGGATTTTAAATTTTACAAGTCACGCCGTTATTAAAATTATAAATATAAAAGAATTTAAAACGTCTTTTCCGTTTTGAATTCTTTTTTTGGAGCATGGAATATATGGCAGTTGAATCAATAAAGATAGAAAACGGCAAATTTTACATAAACGGAATTATGTCAAATCATGGGAATCATCTCTCAGAAGGCAGACTTGTCGGAATTTATACGGATATGTGCGGTTTTTTCGATAAAGCTGTGATCGATATTTTTAGAAATAAAAAAGAATTTATCAATAACCTTAGCATATGGAAAAATTCAAATATAAATCTTATAACCGCCGCTCTTCAAAGTCCTAACCCGTTCGGCGAATATTATAAAAAAGCAAGGGAACAAAATAAAAATACAGACTTCTCGCATGTAAGTTCCGCGATAAAATCCGACGGAAGTTTAGACCTCGAGTATCTGTTAAATATCGAAGATATAATAATAACAGCGGGAAATCTCGGATTTACTGTGCTCGTAAATATATTAAATGCTTCCTGCGAAAATATATTTCAGGACGAATTTTCGATTCTGAACGGCATTTTTAACGCCGTAGACTGGCTTGAAGAAAGGAGTTTTCCTAATGTACTTGTAAATATAACTGATATATCGCATACGTTTTATAAGAGTTCGGTATTGAACGGCGACAGATTTATAAAAGTTTTTAAATCCATAAAAAATAAAGTAAAAGACCATCTTATTGTTAGCGCAGGAATAAAATCTTTTGCGAATGTCAGTCCGATAAATATGGATGATTACATAAAATCTTCTGATTTTATTCCCATTTACGCAAAGCCCAATCACAATACAAAAAAAATGCTTGAGAATATATATTTCTTCAAGGAGGAAATGGGAAAAATCGATAAAAAATTGCCTTTAATTATGGTAAAAGGCGACGATTTGGATGAAAAATACAACAGCTACGGTAAAAATAATTTAATCGAAGCGTTGGAAAACGGAATATCCTGGTGCTATTACGATTTAGATGGTTTTGTCATACTCCCGGTAAGTTGGGATAAAAATTCAAGCAATAAAAAAATAAATTTTTTCAGGGAGGCTGAAAATATATGATTTACAAATCAAATGAAGAATGTTATCCTCATGCAGACGACGTTTTGGAACGCGAATTTGCTGATGACGGTTTTTCCAAAGGCTGGGCTATGCACTGTAAACCTGTGCCGGAATACTATTTCGACAGTCATATTCACTACGGAGGGGATACATACAAAGAAAAAATAGCCGAATGTGTGCGTTATCACGCGGGAAAAGCGGAAAGTTTAGGCGCAAAACGCGTGCTAATAATGTTTCAGATTTACGGCAGAAAATGGAATTACGGTATGAAAACCGACAATATTATGGATAATTTCCCGTATTTTACCGAGGATGAGATAAAAAAACAGCTCGACGGCTTATTTATCAACAATCCTAATAATAACAAATACTATTGGGCGGCATATATGAATTATCAGTCGTCAGAAGAAGAACTCGTTCATGCCTCCGCAGATATGGGCGCATGTTTTATCAAACTGCACAACGCGCCGATTATTGAGGACAACGCGCCTTTCGATATATGGTATTCAAAATATTGGCAGAATGTATTCGGGGCTATATCGGAGCGCAAATTGCCGGTTTTATGGCATGTCACACAGAGATTTTCAAGTTCACTGTACACAAACGGCGGACGTAATGTTTATTGGAAAAACGGTTGGAAAAACGGTGTAATTTACACCAACGAGGATTTGCTTCAAGTGTTTTTGACATGTTGCCGCCGCTATCCCGATATAAATTTTATCGGCGCGCATCAAATCCATATCGGCTGGGACAGATTAGGCGAATTGTTCACCGCCAATCCTAATCTATATGTAGATACGACTATCGGCTGTCAGCTCAGATTATATGACAATTTTTATCCGCACGATAAAGAATATCTGCGTTCTGTGTTTATTCGCTGGGCGGACAGAATTATCTTCGGGACTGATACTTTCTGGGGACAGGAAAATACTGAAAAGATTGATGCGTCTTACCGCCAGCATATGCGTTTTATCGCGTCTCTTGATTTGCCGCAAGACGTTTTAGATAAAATCTGCCACGGCAATATAGAACGTCTCTGTCATATTCCCGCACTTTAGAGATCGCGTATAAACAAAACATTGTAGGGAACGGATTAATCCGTTCCCTAATACGATTATTCGCAGTAAATACGCTTATATATCATATCAGCCGCTTGTTCGGGCGTAATATTGCTGACGTCGATTTTTACTGTATCCATTTTATAAAAATTTGGGAGTCTCTGTAATGCACGCGCTAATATGCTATCGACTCTCACACCATCGTCAATATCTTTTTGAAGCCTTGATTTCAGCGTATCTTCAGAACAGACAAGCGAAAATTTATAAAGATTATGGTCGGTGTTCGGTATCAAGGCAAGTATATCATCTACCATACTGTCCAAGTGCATAACCCAACAAAAAATTACGTTTTCATATGCCGAGCAACTTAAAAAACTGGTTAGTAAATAACCGGTATTATTATACATCATACGTTTAGTTTCGTCAGTGACAGTCCACGGATCGGCATACCAGCACCAATCGCCGTCAAGAAAAACGCAATTGGGCAGTAATTTGAGAAGTTTTTGACTTGTCGCCGTTTTGCCGACTCCCATTGTACCGTTTATAAATATTAAATTTTTCATAATATAATGTGCTTTCACTCCGTTAATAACAGAATAATATTATTCGCCTATGCTGTATTTCGCCCTTTCGCCACCTATATATTTAGGACGGGTTTTTGCGAATGTCATGTGAGCCGCGCCGAGTCTATCTAAGTCTAATCTAACGGGGACAACTACATGTTTCAAGTGCATTCCGACAAACGTGTCACCTATGTCAATTCCTGCGTCGGCTTTTATAAACTCGACTAAAACAGGTTCGGAAAAAAATTTATACGCCGCGCTCGCCGCGCTTCCGCCTGCTTTTTCCTGCGGAATAACCGCAACAATTTCAAGATTATTTCTCTTTTTTACAAGTTCCCGTTCAACTACTAACGCGCGGTTTAAATGCTCGCAGCACTGAAAAGCGAGATTAACCTGCAAAGGCTTGAATTTTTCGATAAAAGTCCGCACAATAACAGCCCCGACGGGATATGAAGAATTCTTCCCTATCGTTCCGCCTGCGACTTCGCTTGTAGAACAGCCTATGACAAGAATATCGTCGGGATTTAACGAAACCGCCAATATAAATTTGTCAAGTATCTGCTCAAGTTCTTTTTTTATTTCATCTATTTGAGGTTCTGTTTGTATCATAAATTAATTATATCCCTTTCAATCATATCAATCATGTCAACGTTGATATTCCATTCACACATTTAAAACTGCATAATTTGCCGTTAACATACGTCGTACCGTTTCCGTTCCAAACTGCGCCATTCTTCAATTCTCCTTCAAACCATGAACCGTCCGACGATATTATTTTGCCTTTGCCGTTCCAATTTACGCCGTTTTTCCATTCCCCTTCGAACCATGCCCCATTTGAGTATACCATTTTACCTGTACCGGTCCAAAATAAACCATTTTTCCACTCACCCTCGAACCATGAACCATTCTCCGACGTCATTTTACCCGTGCCGTTCCAAACGTTTCCGTTTTTCCATTCGCCTTGGAAATACGAATCAGCGTCAAATGTATGCTGACCATTTCCGTTTACCGGATTTCCGTTCTGCCACTCGCCGTCAAACCATTCGCCGTCAGGCCACGTCATTTTTCCGTTGCCTTCGATAACGTCGTTTTTCCATTCGCCAATATATACCCTGCCGTCGCTGTAAACGTATTTACCATTTCCGTCTTTTATTCCGTTTATCAAGTCGCCTTCATACCATGAACCGTTTTTATTTACTGTCATCAAGCATTTGCCTGTATATTTATGTATATCATAATAATTATAATAATACATCCATCCGTCCGACGACAAAATTGTGCCGTTTCCAAGGACTTTATAATAACCTGTTTCCGGAAGTTTGATATTATTCTTTTTGTTATATTCTTCTTTTAGATTGCTGATATTAAGTAAAGCTCCGTAAAACTCCTGATATGTGATATATCTTTCAGGATTGAAATTATTTTTGTCGTCTCCGTCCATTATTTTCATGGACACGGCAAATTTTACATAAGGCTTTGCCCAATCGGCTATGGAAGTTAAATCATTAAATTTTAAATCAGCGTTGTTTGTATCGCTTATACCGAATAACTGCGCGACTATAGTGCACACAGCCGCCGCGGCTTGTTTTTGTATTTTGCCGTTGGGATTAAAATGCCCGCTGCTGTCAACTGAAATTATCTTCAAATTATTAAGCAGAAGTATATCTGTTCCGTCAGTTATATCGTATACAAAATTTTCCTGTACAGGATCGTTTTTATTTATTCCGGCTTGTTTTAGCAAAACATCTTCGCTGACATATTTATACAAAAACGGCTGTAAAATTAACGCGGCGTCATATCTTGTCAAATCGCATGTGTTCAATCCGTATGTATTCCATGGTATAATACCGCTTTCTTTTGCTTTTTTTACTGATTCCGCCGCCCACTGCGCCGGAGCGTCGGGCAGGCAGTTCAATAAAAATTTGGCGTCTTTAAGCGAACTGAACGATCCGGTCAATACTTGCGAAATCATTTCGATTTTATTATGTATCGGTTTTTTTACGCCATCTCCATATGAACTTATATATCTCGGCTGGGTTACTGCATATAAGAAAGTTTCAGCAAAATCCTCGTCGAAATTTCTTGAAGAATAAACAGAAAGATATATGTCGTAATACTCCGCGCCTAAATTTATGTTATTTAACCTGTTAAAGTCCACATTATACGGATATTTCGAAGCATCGCTTAAATCGGTAAAATATTTTTGAATATCGCTGAGTTTATTTTTAAGCTGTAAAACAAATGCAATTTCATGTCCGAATTCGTGCAGTAAAGTTTCTATGCAATCGTTTCCTTCGCCATATACGCATATTCCGCCATGCTCATCGTAACAACCGGCACTGTCATTGCCCGCACTTACTTTTCCTATATTTAAAGACGTGTTATATCCCGACGAATTTAAATAATCATTTATTTCTTTCACAAAACCGTCCGGAAGCATCGCAAACGCACTGTCTATATCTTTTAATACCTGCAGTTCAATATCTTCAGGGTTTCTTGGGGAAGTATAGAAAGCATTTTTCTGCAATACCGAGTCGTCGATTATTATACTGCAATCATATTTGCTCTCAAGATTTTTCCGGTATCCGTCGTTTCCGGTCCCGGTTATTTGTTTTGCCGAAACTTCGGAATAAACAGAAGCAGAATAAGAAATAACAATAAATAGCCCTATTACTAAAACTAAAAACTTTTTAAATGACAAACTATGCGGTTTATTTATATTATACATATGTACGTCCTCCAATTTTTTGGGGTGAATTTATTTAAAAAATGCCAAGCTGGCAGTATTCATTTTATTATACCATATTTTAAGGAAAAGTCAAGAATTTTTTTGTGAATATTTGTTGAATATAACGCAGGGCGGGAAAACCCCGCCCATACTTAATCTAAAATTTTACAGATATTTCCTGAAATTATCTATGCAGGCTTTTATGCCCGATTTCGCGTCTTCTTCCTCGTATTCGACAATAAAATACTCTGTTTTGCCTTTTTCATTGCAGAATTTTACTGTTTCAACCCAGTCTATATCGTCTTCGCCTATCGGCGCGCTCATTCCTCTCGTTTTTGAATACGGCTTGATATGCACAGTTTGCGCCCTGCCGGGATATTTTTTAAGCACTGCGACGGGTTCTACGCCCGCCTGATATGTATTGCCCATGTCGAGTTGCAAAACGACATCATCTGTAGTATTCTTAGCGAGTATATCCCAAGGCAAGTCTGTTGAACCTTCTGTCGGTTTAAACTCACCTTCATGTGAGTGCATACCTGTAAACATTCCGTGTTTTTTGAGTTGCACGGCTATTTCGTTTATTTTTTTTGCCGCATCAAGCCATGTTCCACTATTTTTCATATAACTTCCCGGAAGACCCGGAATAATAAGATATTTGTTGCCTATTACTTTGTTGTATGAAGCGAACATTTCCAACATATCGGGTCTGCCTGCGTAATCCCATGGAGTATGCCAGCCGCAGCACTCAAGCCCTAAATCGTCTAAGATTTTTTTCAATTCTTCGGCTCCCATAGTGATATTGCCGAACATATCGACAGCGTCATAACCGCAGTCCTTGATTAATTTAAACGCCTCGATTGGATTTTTAAAATAGATGTCGCGTATAGAATAGATTTGAAGCCCCACTTTTTTTGTTGCCATAACAATATACCTGCTCTTTCTTGATTTATTTTTTATTTTTTTGTTTAAAATTAATTAATATTTAACCTTTGCCTATGGGGTATTTAACCCCTTTCAGCCACCCAATCCTCCACTTCCTTAACCAGCGCAGCAAAATCGGCATTTTCACCCAGTGACTGATATTTATATTTCGTCAGTATTTCTAACAATCCATGTACCTCGCTGCCCGGATTAAAATTATTATTTATATTTATAGATTGTTTCAGTAGGTTCGTAAAGGGTGAAGTATTCGTCTTTTCGCTTGTCCCACCAGCAAACTCGGCAAACTTTTTAGCATGTACAAAGGCTTGCTTAAAAGCTTTTACCGCTTCGTCAGGTTTGTTGTTATCAATGAGGGAATGCGCATAGCATTCATATAAAAACGTCAACCAATGGCTGTGGATTCCGCAATCATCACGGAAAATAAGTTCATGTAAGTTAAATAGGATAGTAAACGCTTTATTCTCCGCGTCCGCACCCGCGCGTTTGGCAAGAAGTCTTAAAGTGTTTTGCAATGGTGTGAACAAAGCCGACAAATATTCCTGCTTATATCTAATACCGTCCTCGCCCCAAGAGGATTGTGAAAGTATTTCTTCTTTACACGAATGTATGGAACCGCATTTTTCGGCAACAGCCAGCAGCTTTTCCTTCTCGCCTACAGCGCCGTAGATGCTGGCTAACCAATAGCGGCACTGACCGCGGATGTTGTCATCGGTGGAGGATGTAAGCAATTCCTCCATGATTTTCATTGATTCCTCCCAATAGCCGGGGGATTTGTTCATTACAACATCGGGAATTTCGTAACCGTTTTGAGTTTTATTCCATTGTCCGCAAGAAATCCATTTCCAATACAAAGCCTCTGCCAGCTTCAACAGCAGACTCTCCTCCGCCGGGAACTCCGCCAGAGCCTGCCTCATCAGGGCAATCTGTTCATCATCGGGACGCGGCTTATCCAGTTGACGTTTGCCGTATTGCGTTAAATAGTCCTGAACTTTCCGCCGCTTTTCCGCTGTGTCGTGGTCGAAAAGATAGTCGATAGTGACATTGAAAAGATTTGCAATGGGCGTGATATATTCTATATCGGGATAACCGTTTTCGCTTTCCCATTTGCTGACAGCCTGACTTGTTACGCCTAAGACTTCTGCAAGCCGTTCTTGTGTTATATCGTCGCGTTTACGCAACGCTTTAATTTTTGCTCCGATTTTAATATTCATATAAAATTACTCCTAAAATTTAAATTATTTAAATTTTTTCACCGGTGTAATTTTATTATATCACTTATTCATTCCAAATACAATTACCAATTAGTTGTTTCAATATCAACGATTCGTTGATTTGCATGTGCTGAATTTTAATTTTGTGAAAATGGGTACAAAATATAAACTTTTTACTATTTTTATTATAATAAAATTTCTTATATTTATGTTAATTATTTTTCATATCCATTTGGGTGACTTTTGTGCCATTTCCACGCTGATTCTATAATACTTTCGATTGTCTGATAATTTCTTTTCCAGCTGAGTATTTTTTCTGCCTTTTCGCTTGACGCTATCAAAGTATCAGGGTCGCCGGGACGTCTTTCAGTAAATTCACACGGTATGGGATGCCCGGTAACTTTTCTCGCGGCGTTTAAAATCTCAAGATTTGAATATCCTCCGCCGCTTCCGAGGTTAAAATAATCGGACTTGTTTTCTTTTTTCAGATATTCAAACGCTCTGATATGCGCGTCTATCAAATCTTCGACGTGAATATAATCCCTAATATTTGTGCCGTCTGGAGTATTGTAATCGCTGCCGCAAATCTGAAACTTTTCACGCTTGCCGTTCGCAACCTGTAAAATAATCGGAATTATATGCGGTTCGGTGTTGTGAGCTTCGCCAATTTCACCGGTTTTATACGCTCCTGCGACGTTGAAATAACGCAGCGCCACATATTTTAATTCATGCGCTCTGTCAAAACACTTAAACATTTTTTCCATTGCAAGTTTTGTTTCGCCGTAAGTATTTATAGGGTTTTGTTCGTCGTCTTCGCATACCGAGATATTTTTCGGAATACCGTAAGTTGCGGCGGACGAACTGAAAACAATATATTTTATATTGTTTTCTACCATAGCATTTAAAAGTTCCAACGTCGCCCCAATATTATTTTTATAATATTTATACGGCATACTTTGACTTTCCGGGACTACTAAATATGCGGCAAAGTGAATAACCCCGTCGATTTTATTCTCCGTAAAAATTTTGTTTAGTAAATCTTTATCGGCTATATTTCCTTTATAAAATTTTGTTTCGTTTAAATTCAGAGACTGTATATGTCCTTCTACAAGATTATCGACTACAACGGTTTCATAACCTTTCTCGTTTAAAATTTTGACGCAGTGGCTTCCTATATATCCCGCGCCCCCTGTGACTAATATTGCCATGTTGTTTTCTCCCTTTTTATTCTGTATATTCTTATGTTTTAATTCTTACAGATTGTTTTTAATAGTTTTAATATTGTTTGAATCTGTCGTGTATCTGTTAAATAACTCCAAAAATCTGATAAGCTCCTGTTTTATCATATAATCTTTTTTGTTGCGTTTTATCCAGTCTGTAATAAACAGGTCTTTTTTGCTGAACGATATGCCGATACCCGTTCCGAAACTAATATCTTTATATGTGATAATTCTGTTATACATATATATGTCGTCATTTAACTGCGCACTGAGGGCTATATCAATTATTTTATATTCCTGATTACTCAGAACATCTCTTAAATACACATATCCCTCATCTTTGTCTGCGCCGGTAATTTCAAACAGCCCAGCGTGTGAATCCAGCATACTATGTAAAAATTCTATTTTTTCAGGTTTTCTGAACCGCTTTTTTTCTATATAATCTTCAGTTACGCACTGCATATTAACCGAATTTTTATATACGTTTAAATTTACCCATCCCTGCGCTCCGACGTCGTCTTCCATGTCAAAAACGGTATCAAAAACGATTAATTCTTCAGGCGGTTTATTATCAGCGGTCTTACCGTAATCTTTATCTATTTTTTGCTCAAATTTACCGTCCTGAATATAAATTACAATAGAATCAACAATTTCTTTGTGCAGTTTTCTGATATTTTTATATTCTTTGATATGCGGTTTATTTTTCATAGTCATTTGGCGAAGATTAACCATAGCTCGCAATAAAAGTGTGCGCATATCCAATTCCTCGTCGTCTTCCTCAACCCTGTTTTCCACTGCCTCTGCATTAGAATTTTCGTGTATTCTTATAACAGAACTCTCCGAATCATATTCAGAATATTTTGATAATTCCGCTTCTTCGTTTTTAGCCATACAACACTTTTTATATTTTTTCCCGCTGCCGCACGGACACGGCTCATTTCTTCCGACTTTCATAACCGTTAACCCTCTGTTTTAATAAATTTTCCGATTATAATTTATCCTGAAACCTTTTTAACGCTTCTCTCAACTCTACCGCTTTATCTTCCGGTGCGCTCGGATTGCAGTGCGCCCATACGCCAGTTTCAGACGAAGCGTTGAACTGCTGTACGTTTTCGGAGCGCAGAGGCGGGAAAAACTCAATGTGAAAGTGATAAAAATCGTCTGTATCGCCGATGTTTACAGGCGCGTTGTGCATACACATCATATACGGGAATTTTTTATTAAACAGTGTGTCATACATTCCGGTTATCATTTTGAAAGTCAATGCGAGATTATCTTTTTCCTTGCCATTAAACTGCGTAATATTTGCTCTGTGCGCTTTTGACGCAATATACACCTGATATACATATTCCGCGAAAAACGGCACATATACAATAAAATCCTCGTTTTCGTATACTATTCTTTTTCCGAATTCCGCTTCGTCTTTGTTAATATCGCAGAACATGCAGGATTTATTTTTTTCAAAATGCGATTTAAAGCAATTGATTTCAAGCTCGATTTTCTTAGGCACAACGGAATATCCGTAAATCTGACCGTGCGGGTGCGGCTGTGTAACGCCGACAAGCTCTCCCCTGTTTTCAAAAATAAATATATATTTTATATTTTTATCTTTAGAAATTTCAATAAATCTTTCCGACCACATATCGACGATTTTTCTGATATGTTTTACAGAAAATTCGCATAACGACGATTCATGCTCCGACGAAAACAGAATAACCTCGCATTTGCCGTACATCGGTTTAGTTTTATATATACTGCTGTTTCCTGTGACTTCGTCAGGTACTGGCGGATTTTGCGACAGTGCGGGGAAATCGTTGTCGTACTTTAAAACGTCGTAACTGTCCGGCAATTTTCCCGAACCGGGGCAGAAAGGACAATAGCCCTTAGGCATATTCGGACGCGCCTGCCGGTTTGAGTTAATCATCACCCAATCGTTTATTAACGGATTCCATCTTAATTCAGCCATTTGTAAAATCTCCTAATTAATAAAATTTTTCACTTCCACTATAATTATATCATTTTTATTATTTTTGTAAATACTTTTTTGTAAATTTATAAAAACAACCGTATAAATTTTTATACGGTTGCGTTTGTCTTAAAATTTTATTTTTCGCCCATCAATTTAACCATGACGGCTTTCTGAACATGCAAACGGTTTTCCGCTTCGTCGAATATTTCGTTTTCATGCAGGTCGAATATTTCCGAGGAAATTTCTTCATCACGGTATGCCGGCAAGCAGTGTTGGACTATTGCGCCTTTATTTGCCAACTTCATCAAATTGGAATCTATCTTGTAATCTTTGAAAGCGGCTTTTCTTTCGTCTTTATCGGTTTGACCCATACTGCACCAAGCATCAGTTATAACAACGTCCGCGTCTTTTACGGCTTCTTTGACGCTGTTCGTGAACAGGAATTTACCGGAAAATTTTGCGCCGAAATCTTTCATATCCTGCAATATCTCATATTCTTTCGGATTCGCGATTGCCACGCTCATTCCGACGGTCAAACCGCCGACAAGCAATGAATTTGCCATATTAAACCCGTCGCCGATAAAACATAATTTAAGCTTGTCAAAATCATCTAATTTTTTCAATTTATATTCTTTTATCGTAAGCAAGTCCGCGAGCACCTGACACGGGTGCGCGTAGTCTGTCAGACCGTTTATTACGGGGATATCGCCGTATTTTGCGAAATCCTCAACGTCCTGCTGTGCGAATGTTCTAATCATTACGCCGTCCAAATAGCGCGACAGGACTTTTGCCGTATCATGTATAGGCTCTCCCCTGCCCAACTGCAAATCGTTCGTCGATAAAAACAACGCTTTGCCGCCGAGCTGGGACATGCCGACTTCAAAAGATACTCTTGTCCTTGTGGAAGATTTTGCAAAAATCATGCCGAGTGTTTTATCTTTTAACAAATAGTGCGATACTTTATTTTTATTATAATCTTTCAATTTTTCGGCTAACTCCAGTATTTCAAAAATATCTTCTTTTGATAAGTCAGCCATTTTTAATAAATGTTTTTTCATGTAGTTATTTCCTCCTAAAATTCAAAATAAATTTAACTTCATTTCGGTATGTTCGCCGCGTAGATTTTCTTTAAATCCCAACTTCTCATAAACGGGTTTACCCATAGAAGTCGCAGTAAGTTCAATATATGACGCGTTTGCTGTTTTAGCTTCGGCAATCAGTAATTCCAACAATTTCATCGCAATTCCCTGACGTCGATATTCAGGATATGTCAATACATTTATTATCAATGCGGTTTTTCCTGTGATAAAAGTTCTGGGATTTACAGGTTTTTCAAATATGATAAGAAACGCGGTTGCAATGATTTTACCGTCAATTTCGGCTAATACGGCTATAAAATCGCCGTAATCAAGATGTTTTGGATAATATTCGCGCAACTGTTCTATAGTTTGATTTTCTTCTTCAAGCGTCAAACTGTGTGTTTTATTATCGGTTATAAAATCAATCCGAAGTTTTATCAAATTTTCTATGTCGGATTTCGTAGCTTTTCGTATGGTTATGTTTTGCATTTTACATTTCTCCTTTATTTTATATTTCAGACAACTCCCAAGGGTCGTCATGGCGATTTTTACGTTTATCATTTGTTTCCATTACCAAACGATGAGGTATAGCATATATAATCGGGTAATCGACTTCGCCGTATTCAATTCTGATTGGAAAAGCAATCTTTTCTTCGTCGATAGAAAACTGTGCGTCAACATTTTTCTTGTTGCCTCTCGCGTCCAGGCGTACCCATTTCTTTTCATCTGACAGGTAAACTGCATTTAATCCGTGAATTACATATCCAGTATCAGGCGTATCGCCTTTGGTTAATCTTTGATAACATAAACCCGTAGGAATACCGCCGTATCTTAACAGCGCAGCCAAAAGCAAAGATTTTGTAACACACATACCTTCTTTACACTTTAACACTTCGGAAGCGGTTTTTGTCACTTTTTCGCTGTCAATATCCCCTGAATGATGTATTTCGTCGCGAACATATTCATAAGTCGTTTTTATCTTTTCTTTTTCATCGAATTTATTCGATAAAGAAACGAATAATTCGTTCGCTTTTCGCTGTATAGATTCGTCGTAAAAATCTATATACTTATCCGATTTCAAATAATCGTTTATATTGTCGCTTTCTAAAACAAATTCCACGCATTATCCACTCCTTTACAAAATTTTCGCCAATACATCAAGTCCTGCATTTATTTCTTCATACGTGATATTGAGCGGCGGCAGGAAGCGCAGAACATCTGTACCGGCAGTCAAGATAAGCAGACCGTTTTGCAAACAATTTTTCGCATAATCTTTTGGATTTTCGCCTTCTTTTAATTGTAATCCAATCATAAGCCCTTTTTGACGAATTTCGACAATAATTTTACTGTTCATTTTATTAACTTTATCAACTATATATTCGCCTTTTTTGACGACTTCGCTCAAAAATTCAGACTTTGAAACTGTGTCTATGATCTCGCAGGCTCCTGCGCATACGACGGGATTTCCCCCGAATGTCGAGCCATGCGTACCCGCAGACAGTGTATTTTGCAACTTTTCATTGCACAAAAACGCGCCAATCGGCAATCCGCCGCCGAGACCTTTCGCAAGCGTAATTATGTCCGGTAAAACGCCAAAATATTCATGCGCGAATACTTTTCCCGTTCTTGCGATGCCTGTCTGAACCTCGTCGAAAATCAACAGAATATCTTTTTCTTTGCAGATTTTGTATGCTTCTTGCATATAGTCATGACATATAAAATTCACGCCGCCCTCGCCTTGTATCGGTTCGATTATAAACGCGCATATATCTGAATTATTCTCGACTTCTTGTTTAAACTCGTCTATATTGTTTCTCTCGACAAATCTGAATCCCTCCGGGAACGGGAAAAA
>WQYZ01000060.1 GCA_009780985.1 Oscillospiraceae bacterium
ATAGAACGGTATAAATTCTAACGACAAATAGCCGTCCTCATCTTCATGTTTTATAACCTGCATTTTATAATACTGATCCACTAAAATTTTTATAACGTCTGTTTCGCTGTATTCTAAAAATCGTGATATATCTTTTATACGCTCCTGAGTAAACTCGTCGAGTCCGCAAAATTTACATTGTAATTTATTTTTGTTTTTAATTTTCAATATAATTACCGCCTTTTTTTGAATTTTGGAAAATCGACAGCATAGACGATTTTCCAAAATCATTAATTTATGATAATTTCCTTTTGGATTTGCAGAATTACGATGCGCATCGCAATTCTGCTCTTTGGATTATTATATCGCTTATAATCGCTATCATCTATTTTTTTACGAGCTTTAATTCATATCCAATAGCAGTTACGTATTTCAGCAGAATCTTTAAACTCGGACTGATTTCCGGGTTAGTCTCAATACGGCTGATCGTCTGCTGTGTCAGCCCGGTCAATTCTTTTAATTTTTCTTGACTTATATTATTACCCCGACGGGCTTCAGCCAATTCTTTTCTTAGTTTACATTCAGCCTCAAATTGGTCTATCGCTAATTTCACTTTCGGATCGTTATTATAATCTTCGTCAAGCTGTGCTTTTTCTTCGGTCAATACAATATCGGTTGCATCTATGAATGGCATATCATCACCCCCATCATCATATATCGAAACCTGCTTCTTTTGCTCTTTTGATTGCTGTATTAAGTTCAAATTTTTCAGCTTTGTCCTTTTGTTTTTTACAAGCGTGGAGAAAGTATATACTGTCTTTTTTAGTAGCCAATACATACATAATTCGATTTTGAGAGAATTTAATTTCCCATAAATCGCCGCGTAATTGCCGCGTGTCTAATTCATCTAAAGCCGATAATCCATTTTTAACTATCTTATGTCTGATGTTATATCCAACGTCGCGTTCTGCTTTTGGCAATGCGCTTAAATATTCTTTTATAAGATTTTTTCCGCCTGCGGTTTGATAATCAATTATATTCATTATTCAGCCCTTTATAATTATACATTATATTTGATGTATTGTCAAGAGATAAATTTAAGCATTTAATTCAAATTTTTAGTGAATAACTATGCAAAAGTATCGTCAAAAGTGAATAATCACTGATAGTTTCATTAAGCGAAAAATATTTTGGCGCAAAATGGGGGGGAAGTGAGTAATTCCGCAAAAGTTCGATTTGGCGGAATTGAAAAATGAACCTTTTTAAAATTTTATTTTATCAAAATTCAAAAGCTCTGTCAACCGTTTGGGGACGAAATACACTTTTAGGGGGACAAAATTTTCTCCGCTCCCCCGCTTTTTTTACACAAACCTAAATTACTTAGTAAAAGAACCTTAATTCCAATTTAGCGTTCTTTATTACGGAATATTACGTCGAAAACGCTTGAGACTGTGAAAACGAAACGTATTCGGAAATTTGCACAAAAAATGGGGCGCGGCGACATAATTTCGCTTGTGAGCGAAATTGGCGCACCGTTTTGAAACGGATTTACTTGAATTTTCGGCGTGTCGAGGTCGCCACACCACAAAATGGCATATTCTTTTGTGCATTTTGCTATTCCAATTTTGTTTCTACACTCTCTGGCTTATTAGTGGATGTTATAAAATTACACTTGAAGATGAGTGCCTTTATAAGTAACTAATAAATAATCTGCAATCACTCCTGTTGTAAATGCTTCTTTTCTTGGTTGCTCAATACCACCCATAGGAGATAATTTTTCGTTATACTTATAAAAAAACATTTTGTGTTCCGTATCATCATTAAATTGTAAAATTATTCTACATTCTGAATCAAGCAATTCAATATTTTTAACTACAGTACCGCTTAAAATATTTCCTATATCTGTAATAATCCCTGAATCATCCCAAAGATACCACGGATTATATTGATTGTTATATTTAGGGTGACATTCTATTACACGGTCATCAATCATACTATATTCGCCACTACACCATACCGTAAAAATCAAATAGAATATACCTTGTTTTGTGTCGCACGACAACCCGAAAAACCCCGGTCCACCCTCCCCATATGTTCCATGATAAGTACATGCTTCAATTATAGTTGCACCGATAAACTTCTCTATACCAAATTCAATTATTGTTTTTGGAACTCCGAGCATAATTGTTTCGTAACTTTTAAGTTTGCGCCGACATAAAGGGAACTTTCTATCCTCCTCGAATCCACGTTCTATCCAAATTGATTTATCTTTTTTATCTATTAAAATAAAATTTGCTTCGACAATCCCCATTTTTAAGTTTTTAAAATCTTTTTTACTCATGTATATTGTCCCCGAAAATATAAATTTTCCGTTGTTTATTTTCCTTAAAGCTAAAGGAATTTCTCCGCTATTCAACTTTTAACTTTAAGTCTTTTCTTTTTTGATTATATCGCTCTTATTGTCATATTTCTTTTCCAGTATTTTTCACAATAAACCGACCTTCATAAGTAGCTCCGCATGCATCTGCAATATCCTGTAATTCTTTCTCTGAAAAATTATCACGCCTTAGTTTTCCGCTTATATTTGATTGAGTGGTATTAAGCAACTTTGCTAACTCCTGTTTCCCCATACCAACCTCAATTAACAGTTGATTTATTTTTTTCGCCATTGTTCCCATGTGTAGCACTCCTTTTTTGTTAAATTATACATCATATAATTAAATATTTCAATATAAAATTAAATATTTAATTGGTAAGTGAAAATTATGTCTTGACAAATATGATTAATAAGCGTATAATTTGATTAAACAATTATAAATTTAATTAAGGAGCGAAAAAATATGAACTATATTAAAGAATATTTTACAAGAATGAGCTTACAGCAATTCAGAGGATTTCTTCTGACTGGCACACAACAGGACAGTAACCCTCGCCCGTATGAGCAACGCCTGAAAGAGGATTCACAACTATTATATGACCGAATGAAACGACTCTACCCGGACGAAAAAGAATACAGTAAGGCGGCAAATGACATAGCCGACGCAATAACGGCATATGAGGACGTATTTCTTGAAATCGGCATGAAAGCGGGCGCACGATTGTTACTCAATCTGCTTTTTGAAGATGATATTTAGAAAATTGCCAAACACTAACGCAATCCTTATTAACAGTCGCTCAATAGCGCGCGGTAGTGGTTCGTAACACCGATGTTACTAACCAACGTTTTTCAAAATCCGCAATGTGTCGGATTTTGAAAAACTACCCAACGTCGGGTGGATGTGTTATTGATAGGGCGGGTCAGTTGACGAAAGGGAAAAAAGAGCGCGTTAATAAAAATCAATTTCATATGATGACGCATAAAAGTTTTGCTTTTGTTCGCTTCGGAGCTAAGGAAGAAATCAGCACTTCTTTTTTTGCGATAATGAGTAAAACGACGAGCGGCAAAACTTTTAAACTTTGCTTTCGCCCCGTTCGTCGCTGACAACAACAGAGCAAAAAAAGTCGGAGCAACTCCTAAACAGGTTGTATAATTTTTAAAATAAAAATTTACAAGATGTTTGGGAATTGCCCGAATGTAAGGTTTGTTAAGCCTACGCACAAAAAGCTGAAAGTATCCACTGGAACTTTCAGCTTTTGTTATATTTTAAATATTTATACACATACTGTTACATATATATGTATAACTGTATGTGTATAAAATTAATTAGGCAATCGCTTGACTTTATATAAAAATATGATATAATATTAAATATTATCTATATCATAACAAACATATACGCATATATGTATGTGTAGAAAGGAATTTATGTGAAAAATATAATCGCAATTATAAATCAAAAAGGCGGCGTAGGTAAAAGTACCTCAACATTTTTAATCGGTAAAGCTCTCATGATAAAAAAATTTAAAGTCTTATTTATAGATCTTGATGCGCAAGGCAATTTATCATATACAATGAATGCCAATGCGAATTTATCAAATTCAACGTCTTTAGACCTCTTAATTGGTAAAATAAAAATTGATAAGGCAATACAACATTTGAAACAAGGTGATATTATATCAAGTTCACCTTCTTTAGCTGTAGCGGATTCTATTATAATAAATACAGGCAAAGAATATCGGCTAAAAAAAGCGTTACAGGAAATGCAATCACTCTATGATTATGTATTAATAGATACCCCTCCAGCATTGGGAATACTTACTGTAAATGCTCTTACAGCATGTACAGGAGCGATTATTCCGGCACAGGCTGACATCTATAGTCTTCAAGGAATAAGCCAGCTTTATAAGACCGTAACAACAGTTAAAGAATATTGTAATCCATCGCTGAATGTTATGGGCATTTTATTAACCAGATATAATTCGAGAGCTATTATCAGCCGGGATATAGCGGATATGATAGAAAAAACAGCAACACAATTTCAAACGAAATTGTACAAAACTCAAATAAGAGAATGCACTGCAATAAAAGAAAGTCAAATCAAGCAGACGAATATATTTACATATGCTCCAAACAGTAATGCCGCAATAGATTATCAAAAGCTTGCGGACGAAATAATAAAAGATAACGAGGAAAAATAGTCATGCCAAAAAAAACTTTTAAAAATGAATTAAATCCAGCTTTACAATTTATAAGCACAAATTCTGAAACTAATGAAAAGCAAGAACTGGAAACGGAAGAAAGTATTTCACCAGCAACAGCTTTTATCCCAATGAAACGAAATCCGCTTTACATCGAAACTAAAAGCAAAAGAGTTCAATTATTAATGCAGCCCAATTTATATAATATATTAAAAGAGACAGCGGCACAAAAAGGGACAAGCCTCAATGACTTAATTCATACTATTTTAGAGCATTCCACGAAGATAATAAAGTAACTATACATATACATACTTACACATGCGTATATCTGTATATGTATATATTTATGTGTATGTTCAATCCTATTTTATGGAAATATCTGAAAAGCTAATTTTCTCTTTAAGGTAGCACCGACATTTCCGACAAAACAGACGTTAATAAAATTATTATAAAAGAAATATTATCATAACATGCTTTTATTTCCATTTCGTGAAGCAATCTCTTGTCAACACCTATCAGTAATTACTAAAAAATGTAAAACTCCGTAATAAAAACTATAGATTTTTCCGCGCCGCAAACAAAAATCCAACTGTCAGCAATCACTAACACATTTTCAGACTCTAAGTGACATCAACTACTACCGCGCCTACGCTTGGTCTCTATCTCTTAATTCTTTCATCACATCTCAAAATATTTTATTTAGTTAAACTACAAAAAACTAAACAAAGGTAATTTTGCTATTCGCAAAATCCCAATTTTGTAACGCGCTACCCAAAAAACTATCAACCCTATTCAAGCAAATCTCTATTTTTACCGAATTCTTCCTGCCAAGACCCATCACAACGCGCAATAAGAATAACATCGTTATTCTTATACACAATAGAGAGTGGAATTTTTTGCAGTCCGCTTTTCATAGATTTTCCCAGCTTTTTCGCAGACCTCGCTATTTCTGTTTTTATCTGCTCCGCTCTTTCCTTTGCCGCCGCCACTATTTTTTCTGACGCTTCTTTTGCTGCAGTTATCGCGCGTTCAAGTAAGCCCTCTTTCATCACGCAGGCTTTATCATGGTAGTATGTCCGAACTCCTATATTCAGCTTCTCGCGGATTTCGTCACCGTTCTTATTTTCCGCAAGCAGTTTCGCCATTGTCTCACGGCGTTCGCTTATCTCCTGCGACTTCGATTTCCCCTTCTTTCCGTTTTGACTCTTTATGTATCTCTCATGGTCGTATTCCCGTCTGCGCTCTTTTTCTCTTTCCGGCGTCCGTGTATATAAATGCTCTAAAGATAATTTTTGCATTTCCTCCTCTGTTATGCTCAAATCCTCCATGATTCTCTTTATCGAATATTTATATGTTTTCCCCTGCTTTAATATTGTCTCCGCACTCTGTGTGTGTGTTATCACATAATTTTTATCGTGCGGCTTATCTAACTGCGCATTTAACAGTAATGTCATATTTAGTGCCTCATTGTAATCACCAGTTTTCTCTCCCCAGAGTAGCCTCGTCAGAAATAATCCTTTTTCTCTCCGGCAGTCCTCACCTTTCCTTGATGTCAGCACTTTGTATATATCCATCAGATAGCCGTCTATAAACGGCTTTTTATTTTTTATCTGCCTTGCCATATCTTTGAGATTGTCGCCTATAAATGTCCACGCTTCGCCGTAGTCCCTGAACTCCGGCATTTCAAGACCTTTTTCACCGCATATTGCTCTCGCGAACGTTATCTGGTTTCTCGTCGGTTCTCCCCAGTTGCCCTCCCCACTTCCTTTCCCATTTGTCCCTATGTATCCCCATGTCTCCTCGAAACTCTCATAGTCCGGCTGTTCAAGCCCCTGCTCCTGCGCGATTGCCCCTGCGCACTCCCTCATGCACTTAGTCGCCTTACCCCATACGTTTGTGTCCTCGTCCCTGTATGCGTACCCGCTGTCTATACTGTACTCATGTATTATCTCGTGGAGCGTATACTTCACGTTGTTGAACTCTATTATCTTTACCTTTTCTCCGTTATTCGAGTTGACTGACCCCGGCACACGCAGAACACGTGCCGCATCCAATGCGCTGCTATCAGCACCCAACGCCTTCAGTTGCTCGTATAGATACTTTTGTACTCTGTTCCATCTCGGCAGCGCTTCCGCTCCCTCGTTTATCTGCCATATCAGATACAGCCCTCGTCCGCTGTCTATTATGAATGTCGGCACTGGTATGCTATGCCCGAAATAGTCCTGTTCAAGCTCATACAATACCTGTTCTTTCGTCTTGCTCACTTTGTAGCAGTCTATATCTATGTACAGCGCGTTCAGCCGTTTGACATTGTCTACTCCTCTTTTTTTACTCTTGAAGCTGTTCATTGATATGTACACGTCTTTTTGTTCGTGGTATCTGTTTTTATATATATGTATCTTTTTGCAGTTCAGCTGCTGTGACCATTCGCCGGACGCACTCTTCGCGGCGCGGGTAAAAAAGCCACCCCAGCTCCCGCTGTACAGATACTGCATATATTCTATGTGCGTCTTGAAATCTTCTGCTTTCTCATATGTATGTTTGTACGCTTTTCCTGCGTTCCAGCCCCATTCTCCGAGCAACTCTTCACCCTCCTTTCGCTGATGTTCCCGGGAGAATAAAAAAATCTCTCCCTCGTGTTTTCTTCGAGAAAGAGTTCAACCTACCTTATCTACCTTGCCGCTTCTTTTTATATCTTTTATTATTTTGTTAAAAGTTTTTGTTTCCTCTTGACAAAAATCTTTTTTCGTTGTATAATGAATTTAACATTTGAAATTCATTTACTTAGAAGTTTAATAATAAAACTTACATAAAACAATAGCGTAAGGTTTTTTCCACGTTTACTTTGGTCGGTATGGTGGTTGAAACCTTTTTCTCTGTCTTTTTTTATTTAATTTGTATAATTTTTAAAACAATTAGTATATTCAGTATTTTACTTTATTTTAAACTGAAAGTCAAGCACAAAATAGCAAATAATGAAAATTTTTATTTAAATTATTGCGCTCCGTTTTGCGTTGATTTATTTTAGTCAATATAGCCCAGAAGTTTCGCCAATCTTACGAGAATGGTTGCCGCCTGCGCTCTCGTCACATTTCCTTTCCCTTCAAATGTTGTCGCTGACATACCCTGCATTAATCCTAATTTTATGGTATTCGTTACATAACTCGCATATTGGCTGTCGATTGAACTTGCGTCTGTAAATTTTGTATTCAAATCAAATGTGGTATCAGGTATTTTGATTTTACAGTATTCTGCGGCTTTTGCGAGGACATACGCCATTTCCTCACGCAACATCGGTTGGTTTGGGTTAATATTATCTGTACCGAACGCACTCAAAAGACCTGCTGATTTCGTTCTGATGATTACATCGTAGAACCAATCGCTCGTCTTGACGTCGCCGTAACTTACAGTATCCGCTTTCGCCGCAGGTAAATTCAATACCCTCGCTATCATCGTCACAAATTCGGCACGTGTAACCTGATTTTCCGGGCTGTATATCGTGCCTGCCGTGTTCATTCCCTGAACCAATTTCTTTGAAGCCGCTACCGTTATATCGTCATAGTACCATTTATCCTGCGTCACGTCTGTGAATGTGGGCTTATATTCTGCGACCACGTACTGACCGTTCATATTGCTTGTGACGACAATGCCCTTGTCCGTCCATTTCGCCGGTACAAATCCCCAGTCTGATTTACTGTCCGCACGCTTATATACCCCGTAATACGCAGGTTTCGCTATGCCAGTAGCGATAGGGATTGTAAGCCCGATTGTTCCGGTTAAATTTGTGACGTCGGCTATCACTTTTCCGTTCCTGTCTATCAGTTGAGCTTTGAACTCAACCGCATGGGTTAGTGAACCATTGACTTTCGTGGTTGAACTTATATCAATGACCGTTATTTTTATTGATATTGGCGTATCTTTATCCTTGACAAGATTATTGTAGTCCGGAATGAAATCTGTTATATTTGACGGCAGTATATACGAGCCTATCGGCGTATCAAGCGTAAAACTGAATGGAGTGCTTTTGCTCTTCGTCGCGCTGTACGCGGACGATAACATACTCACCGGAATCACAAACTCAGAGTTACCGTAGCTGCCGTCTGATTTCTTTCCCGGCATCGCGGTCAACGTATAACTGCCCGTAACATACGATTTTTCTATATCAGATTCCGTTGCCGCTTTTGCGCCGTTGACTAATATTGCCGCTTCCTGCGTTATAGCTGCTGTCTGCGTTGTTTCGCTTGTTGTCGTGTTACTTACTCCGGAATTCCCGTAAGAGAACATGTTATATGAGCCGTTCGCGCCCGGATTATTCTGGTTTGGGTTATATGTCCATTTCTGCGAAGCACTGTCCCACGCATATTGGGCGTACAGAATTATGTCGCCGGCTATATTTGTTATGGAGCCATTGTCGAACTCGCACCATTCCGTTACGACGAGAAGCCCGTTTCTCCCGCCTTTTATCGCAATGGGCGTCGTTATTTTTGTATTCCCTAAAACAAGATATGTATTATCCGGCAGTACGATGTCCGAGCTAATCTCGCAGACTGACGCAATATCAATTCCGTACATAATTCCGAATCTGTAATCCTTATATCCCGAAACGTTATAGCTTCTGATAGCGTTAAGCACTTCCTGCCATGTGGCATATTCGCCGGTAGCACTCAACGGCACTATATTTTCATTACCAGATGAATCAATGCTCCAAAAACTGACGTAAAAGTTATTTGTGGTCTGCTGCGCTGTATCGTCTGCTCCCAATGTGGGAACAGTACATAAAGAAACTGCTGCAATAAATGCTAAAATCAAAGACACAATTTTTTTCTTCACAATATTTTCCTCCGTAATATTTTTCAGTATATTTATTTTTTTATTTATTAATTCTAATTTTTGAAATGTGTCAACCTCAACATATCGAATTCAGTCTTATGTAAAGTCATATCAGATCGCCGTACCCTAAAAGTTAAAATTTTATTGAGTTCCCCATTCCATTAATAGTACCAATTGGCATATTGCCATAATTCTCATTGAAAAGATGCAAAATTTTGTTTTCTCTTGCTACCCATCCATCTACATTATATATTTGATAGTCTACGATGTTAGAATAATATAATTTAGGTTACATTCTACATAAATGATAAGATAATCAGGACAACTTGTAATAAAACGCATATCCCCAAACCTATATAGCTGGTACCACCTTTTGAGATAGGATCTTCTTTTGTTCTGAATTTTTCATATCCTTAAATTTTTCCAATAAATTAATAAACTTTTTGCGATAAATACCGTTACCCCAAATTGCAAAAATGAGTCCTATTGCCTCTGTCCATATCCCACTCTTAATGGTAGCGTGAAATGGAGAAAAGATTAATATTATATTGATTGTAACAGGAATTAGAAAAGCAATCACAGCTATTCTGTACATTTTGCGGTACGCAAGCCATGAAATACCTAAGAAGAGAGCAGCCCAGTTCCATCCACCATTAAAATTTTCGGAATCTCCCCATTTTCTTTTATAATATTTTGAATTTTCGCCTACAAAAGCATCTATCTGCCAACTTTCTATTTCCTGAATCATAATTATGAACACTCCCATGTCTTTAAACTCATTTCAGAAATTATATAAATTTAAATAAAAAGGCACTTTTACCGTTTTTGATTCGGCGGATTTCAATCTGCTTTTGATATACGTTTACGCTTATTCATAAAAAATCTGAAAATTATTGTAAATAATATACATATCAAACTCCATATAGCCCATATCTCGGTAGCTAAAACTCCATATATAATCCCATATCTCGCTATATACAATTTATCTGATATTAACATATACCAAATTGGCATACCTGGATTATTTGATAATGTAATAATTACAGCCACAAAAAATTGTATATAAGCAGGAAGTATCGCAATCCATATTTTTTTACCTTTTTTATAAAATATAACACATAGAAAAATCGGCAATAAAATTTCTATAAAAAATATCAGCCATGACCACATATGATTATTTCCTTTACCTTGATATTATTTTTGTAGGGACATTTTTATCTTCTTTAGTTCCACCACCAAGTTGTCCGAATTCATTATTTCCCCATGCCCATAAGTCGCCATTTCGAGTCACAGCCATAGATTCAGAATAACCTACGCTTGACATAACGACATCATCCATTATCTTGGTTGATTTTATCACAATATCATCGGTTATTCCAACGCCGCATGACCCATGAAAATTTTCCCCCCAAGACCACAAACTGTTATCTTTTTTAATTACAAGAACATGAGAAAATCCTGCTGAAACAGATAGAATATTATCCATTATTTTTATAGGCTCTGTTAAATAGGCATTTTCCCATTTTACGTCATCGAAGTCTATAACTTCACCGGCACTACTAAATCCCCACCCCCAAAGACTGCCGTCTTTTTTAACAGCCATTGAGTAGTCAACTCCCGCCGATATACTTTCAACATTCTCCATTATTTTAACAAATTCCGTTTTATTTTCTCTTGTTCCATCACCGATTTGACCATCTTCATTATTACCGCAAATCCATAATGTATTGTCTTTTTTTAATACCATTGTATGTTGATATCCTGAAACAGCCAATACATCCTCCATTATTTTTGTGAATGTAGTCTTATTTTCTCTTGTTCCGTCACCCATTTGACCATAATCATTACAACCGCAAGCCCACAGACTGTTATCGGATTTTATAGCAAACAAAGTTCCTCCACCTGCTGATGCTGATATAACGTCCTCCATTATTTTTTTAAATTCAGTTACATTTTTCTTCATTCCATCACCGATTTGGTCATCTTCATTATTACCGCAAATCCATAAACTGGAATCATTTTTTATAATCATCGTACAACCTGCCCCAGTACATGCCAATTTGACATCTGTCGCAACAATTTGCATTGGTAATACTCGATTTACGCTTCCACCAAATTGTCCGTTTAGATTTGCGCCACACGCCCACAAGTTACCACCTGTATCGAGTGCTATTGTGTAATCTCCAGTAGATATAGAAGTTAATGAATATCCCATTTTTGCCCAATTATCTGCAGTTCTGCATGAATTAAGCAGAAAGCATAGCATTATCATTGATATTGTAATTGTCTTCCTCATAATCTTGTTCATAGTCATTTGTCCCTCCAAATTTATTTGTAAGTTTGCGGCATTGGTTATAATGCCAATGCCGCTTGATTTCATTTCTCTTGACTTATGTCAATGAATTTGGCGGCGGTGTCCCGTCCATCCAGATAGTGTCACACACTAATCTTTCAAAGTATGACATTGTATCTTTATAAAATTTGCTGGAAATATTTTTATAATAATCTTTATATTCACTTAGTAAGGTATCTATTATATCCCTATCGTTTTTGGGTAATGCATTATAACCAGAAAGTCCCAAAGTCTTTTCATAATTCATTTTATTTACATACATTGTTGTAATAGCATCTCGTAATGCGCTACCACTTTCTAATTTTGCTATTTGATTTTGGTTTCCGCTTGCATAAATTTTACCTATTTCATACAAAGTTTTATTATATCCCGGAATATTAATTTCAAATGCACCAATATTATTTATTACATAATTATCTGCATTTCCCATTTTAATTTCAGCATCATTAAGCGTAATATAATTAGTACTTATATTTGAATCATTAATTACTTTGAATATTATTGTATCACGGGTTATAATTGGATTATAAATACCATATGCAACATCATTCATCAAGTTAATGGAATTAATAAATAATTGAATATGTTCTTCTTTTATAGCTCCTTTAAGATCAGGGAAGTCTTCATCTATTGTATTATTTATCATATTCATCAAACCAGATAGTACATCGTTAATAGGATTATACACTGCTACATTATCATTCAAAGAATTTCCGCCTACAGGTTTGGTCCCCAATTGCAAAAATACTTTGAGGTTTCCCCATCCTGTTTCTGGTACAGGGACATATTTCCCATTACGATAATAAATATAATATTGTCCCAATGGGTCTGTCCACTTAAACGGATTATCTATAACATAGGTATATTGTACTAACGACATAGGCAACTTCACATCGCCTTTGAATAAATCAACCGATAAGAACCGCTTATCATCGGCGTTGTACAGCCTCGCCTTAGCGTAATATACGCCAAGAACCGCATCGTAATCGTAGCTCGTGTACCTCTGTACCATGTCAAGCTCGCGAACGCCGCACTTCAGCACCTCGTTGTGCGTTATCATGCCCCACTCGTTGTAGTCCGTCCAGCTCGCTATCTTACCCGTCACAGCACTCGTCAGGTAACGCGAACTGCCCATTCTGTCCTGGTCGTAGTACAAACGTATCTCGCCGTTCTCTATCAGGTCGCCCGCCGCCTGCGTCACAGGGCTCACATTCACCGACAGTATATCGTTTCCGTAGACATATCTGTACGTCAATGCGTCAGCACTGCCGCTCTCGTACTCCATCAGCGGATTCTGCGTCGCGCTCGTGTAGTCTATCACGAAACTCTTCTTCACCTGCTGATACTTGTTAGGCGGGTTGTTCGTCGTGTTCGACGGTATGCCCGTCGGCGTTACCTCCGTGAACCCGTGATACCCGTATGCCTCCTGCGCTATCGTCTGGTCGTTCTCAACCAGCGCGCCTAACCCGTTGTATGTGTACTCGCTCACTTCGCCCGACGAATTTATGCCTTTCACCATTTTGTCCGTCTCGTCGTATGTGTATACCGCCTCGATACTGCTGAACTTGTCATATACCTCTTGGATATTATTTCCCCGTTTGTCATAGGTATATGTGTATGTGTCCATCGTCTTGTTGTTCACAATCTTAGACGTTAGCTCGTTCAGACTGTTGTACTTGTAGTCCACGCTCTTGTTGTTGTCAGTCTGCTCGTATGTCAGGTTGCCCAAGCTGTCGTATGTGTAGTAATGGTCGGTTTTGCCGAACTTCCCGTGCGCTTCCGTCAGCCTGTTCAGCGCGTCGTATTTGTACGTGTAACTCTCCTTGACCTCGCCGATTCCGTTGCCCGCCTTGTAGTACGACATCAGGTTGCCCTCCGGGTCGTAGCTGTACTGCGCCGCTATCTCGCCTGTCGCCGTCGGATTTGTACTGCCGTTGTCGCACGGCATATATGACGACGAAAACATATCTGTCATGAACGTCATGTAGTTGTGCGGATTCTTCTCGTTAGCCCACCCTTTTTTCGCCCCGTCCTCCATATACAGCGCATATGGGTCAGTCGTATCGTTCCCGATAGTCCCGCCGCTTCCGCTGCTGTCGCCTTTCGCGAAAACGAACGTCATCACCGTGTCGCTGGCTGGCATGACAAAACTGAACGACAGTCCGTTCTGGCTGACTGTGCCTTTACTGCTGTTTATCGACTTCAGCGTATACCCTGCGTCAGGGGTTACATACCCCGTTATAGTCGTCCCTGCCGCGTAATTCCCCGATGTTATCGACACTGTCCCCTTGTTGTTTGTGTTGATTTTCAACGAGTATGTACCGCTTGTAGTGCTTGTACTGCCGCTGTTTCCATTGTTCCCATTGTTTCCGTTATTACCATTACTGCCGCTTGCGTTGTTGCCGTTGTTTCCCTGCTTCGTCGGGTTGATATCCGTGACTTTCAACAGCTGTCCTACCTTGTCGTAGGTGTAGACATCAACCCAGCCGTTCGGGTATGCCTGCTCCGTTATTCTCCCTACCGGGTCATACTGGTATGTCGTCTCTCTGCCGTCAGTCTCCGTCACCTGCGTCATGCGCCTCAGCAAATCGTATTCATAGTTAGATACTGTAGCGTCCGGGTAGGTTATCTTCGTCTGGTTGTATACCGCGTCGTATTCATAACTCACCGTCCTGTTGTTCTGGTCGTTTACACTTATGATATTCCCCAATAAATCAAGCGTGAAATTGGTCGTGCCAGTCCAATCTGTCATTTCGACAAGCTCGCCCACTTTGTTGTACGCGTAACTTACTCTCTTGCCGTTACCATTATCATAGTTGATATTTGTGACCAAATTCACAGGACTGTATGCGTATTCTGTAACATATCCGTCCTCGTCCGTCTTTTGTATCAGATTTCCGTTACCGTCGTACACATAGAGCACGCTGTTATTCGCGGCATTTATCGTCTCCGTCACAAGTCCGCGCTTATCGTACTTGTACAGCGTTACCTCTTCCTGATTTACGTTGTCCTGCCCGTCTATGCGGTACAAGTCCACTTTCACAAGCCTGTTCATGGAATCATACGAGTAATACGAGCTGTGGTTCAGCGCGTCGATCGTCTCGACTACGTTGCCGTTCGCGTCGTATTTGTATTTCGTCACATTTCCGTCCCTGTCTTTCACGCTCGTGATTCTGCCGAGCGCGTCATATGTCAGGTAATCCGTATATCCGAGCGCATTCGTCACGGACGTCGCGCGTCCCAGCGCGTCGTATGTGTATGTCGTCGGCTCGCCGTTCGCGTTGGTCTCTTTCGTGACCCTGCCAAGCGCGTCGTAAGCGTAACTCGTTACGCCGCCCAGCGCGTCTGTTACCGTCGCAACATTTCCTGTCGGAGTATATGTGTAAGCCGTCACCGCGCCTTTTGCGTCCGTCGTCGTCGTTACCCTGTTCATGCTGTCGTATGTGAATGTTGTTGAATTGCCCAGCGCATCCGTTATTTTCGTCACATTGCCGTTCCTGTCATACTCGTATTTTGTGACCGCGCCCTCTTCGTTGGTATACTGCGTCATTCTCCCCTCGCCGTCATATATCACATTCGCGCTGTTGCCCTCTTCGTTTTTCTGCGCTATCGGTCGGTTCAGAGCGTCGTATGTCGTCTCTTTACTGTTTCCGCGCCCGTCTGTCGATTTTATGGCGTTCCCGTTCGCGTCATATACCATTGAGAAAGTATAGCCGTCTCCGTCAGTATATGAGGTTAATCTGTCCATTAAATCATAATTGTATGAGGTAACCCCGCCATCGGCATTTATGACTTTCGTAACGTTGCCGTTCGCGTCATATTCCACATGCGACACATTTCCGTTAGGGTCTGTCATGCTGATTACCCTGTTCAATGCGTCGTATGTGTAAGACGTAACCCCGTTCAATGCGTCCGTCTTCTTCACAATATTGCCGTTTTTGTCATAGTCCGCTTTCGTTACGCCGCCCATTGCGTCGGTAGTCGCGACAGTCTGCCCCAACGCGTCGTATGTGTAGCCCGTTACGCCGCCCATTGCGTCCGTTATCGTCAGTATCTGCCCGTTCTTATTGTATGTGTAGCCTGTAAGCGAACCCTCCTCGTTGTATGTCCCCGTCAGCCACCCGTTCGCGTTGTACTCATATTTCACAACCGTTCCGTCAGCGTTCGATGTCTGTATAAGTCTGCCCAGTATGTCGTATGAGTAAGACGTTTCGTTGCCGTTTTCGTCTGTCGATTTCACTATTCTGCCCATATTGTCGTATTCCGATTTTATCTCTGAGCTCAACGCTGTTACCGTTTTTGTTGACTGCCCGTTTGCATCGTAGGCGTAACTCGTCTGATACCCCAGCGGGTCTGTCGCTTTTATGAGCCGGTTATTCGCGTCGTATTCATATGTCCATTTATTGCCGTTTTTGTCATAACTCTCAGTCAGGTTGCCGTTTGCGTCATATACATTCCGCGATGAGTTGCCGAGTGCGTCTGTCGTTGACGTAACCCGTCCCATCGAATCGTATGTATATGAAGTTACTGCTCCGCGAGCGTTTGTCGTGCTTGTCGTTCTGCCCATTGTATCATATATAGTCGATGTAGTGCCGTTTAACGGGTCTGTCGATGAAATCATCTGCCCGTTCGCGTCATAACTGTATGTATAGGTATTTCCCATCGCGTCTGTCATTGATGTAAGCCTTCCTGCGAGGTCATAACCGTAGCTTACACTATTGCCCAGAGCATTTGTCGTTTTTATGAGACTTCCGACGCTGTTATAATCGTATGTCGTTGTATTGCCTTCCGGGTCTGTGACGGAGATTGGCTTGTTCTGGTCGTTATACTCTGTCGATGTGATATAATTCATTGCATCGCTGACGGCAGTTGTGAAACCGTTGCCGTTGACTGTATATGTTACGCTGTTTCCCTGCGCGTCTGTCGTCTTGACGAGTTTTCCCGCCGTCGTGTATTGATAGTCTACAGTGCTTGTATCGGCGTTTATCTGCTTGATAAGCCTGCCCTGATCGTCGTATTGATATGACGTAACATTGCCAAGCGGATCTGTCTGCGTCAGGCAATTGCCCTTGCTGTCATATGTATATGTCGTTGTATTGCCCAATGAATCTGTCGCTGTCAGCATATTATTATCGCTGTCGTATGTGAATGTGCTTGTGTTGCCTTTCGCGTCTGTATATGATGTCAGGTTTCCTTTACCGTCATATGCGAGAGATACGACTGTGCCGTCTTTCTGCGTATGCTTTGTAACAAGGTTCATGCTGTTGTATACAAAACTTTCAGTCGTGCTGTCAGGATATGTTACAGACTGGACATTTCCGGCGTTATCATATGTATATGACGTAGAATTGTTCAATCTGTCTGTCTCTTTTATAAGCCTGTTATTCTCGTTATATTCATAGCTCTCCGCACCGTCTGCTGTCACCATTTGTGTAATATTCTGATATTCGTCATAATAATATTCAGTGGTCGCCCCGTCAGGAGTTGTAATCGTAGATTCACGGTTTGTGGTGTCGTATGAAAATTTAGATGTCCCCTGTTCTGCTATGTACTGTTCTGTTACTTTGCCGTCTCCGTCATATGTGTTTTCAATATATGTTATTCCGTTGAAATCAGTTATTTTCAATAAATGATGATTGCTGTCGTAAATATACGATACTGTATCTCCGTCTGTATTTGTTACTGAAGTCAAATCGTCGCCTGTATAATTTATTGTTATGCTCCTGCCGTTATCGTCGGAGACAGCTGTGATTTTGTCCCCCGTGTATTCAAAATGAAGCGAACCGCTTCTGTTTGTCACCGTCGTCAATTTACCGTCCGTGTATTCAAAAGTCGTCGTATTGCCGTTTATGTCAGATATAGACGTGACATTGCCGTCGCTGTCGAAAATATATTCATTTTGCTTTATATCGCTCAGTTTATATCCATTCCCGGTGTTTTCAAATGTATATAAGTCTGTGGTCGGATTCACATATGCAACTTCCGCATTTCCGTCTGCTGTAATCCCCGTTACACCCTCTTTGAAGTTCAGTTTGTATCCGTTTGCGAAAGTGACCGTCGCATATATTCCCTCTGCGTCAACTTTGTATCCGAATCCGTCCCGCCAGCCGTAACCTAATTCATTGTTATAGCTGTCTCTTGAATTATATGTACGCGTAAAATCAAGCTGCTGTGCGCCGTAAACCGATATATCTGTATAATCCCATATAAAACTGCCGGATATCATGTTTACCGGGTCGCCGCCCCCTGACGGTTTCAGCAGTGCGTCTATCTGTTCTTTCGGAGAAAAAGCCGTATTTTCGTCAAGTTTGAAAAAATCTACTTCATTTCCAGAACCGTCGAGAATTACGCCGCTATATACAATAATTCCCAACCGTGTTTCATACATTGCAGTTGACGGATTTACAGGTTTTATGACTATTATGTACTCCGACGACTGATCCTCCTCGCACGGCATCATACTCGCGTTTCCCGATGAATCGACTATTGTACCATCCCACTGTATCTCATTCGTAATTTTGCTGACGTTAGGATATGGGTTTGTACAACCGTTGCTCGCTAATGCCGGCAGCAGTCCGTCATATCCTTTGAACCATACTCCTCCGTATGATGGATTCCCAAACTCCGTGTGATAATCTTCATTGAAAACATAGCTTTTGCCGTTATCCATGTCAGTGCCTTTCAGCCACCCCACAAAGTCACCGCAAGGCGTATATGAATAATTCGGGCTCCCATCTGCGTTTTGTCCGTATAATTGCGTTATATCTGCACCAACTGCCAATTTGTATAATCCGATTGTAAACGGCTGTGTGTTCTGCATATTAAATGATAGTACTGTCGGAGTGATTACTTCCGGATTATATCCCGCTTTTAATGAATCTGTGCCAAGTTTCTCCCCTGTCCATGTTATCGGGTAACTTATTGCTATCAGTTGTCCGTCTGTTGTATCTAAGCTAACATACTTCTGATCGCTCGGTATTTCAACCGCCATCGCTATGGTTGGTCCAAACATAGTCATCATCATGCTTAATATGAGCATAACCGCTATACTGCGCAAATTAAGGTATTTTTGCATAATTATATTATCCTCCACTTTTATATTTACTTTATAAAATACTCATTTTCTTTTCCTATAATCTTCGCCGCTGTCCTTTTTATGAATTACATCAATTCCCCACATCACCTGATCTCTTTAAAAAACAAAAAAGACACACAAACTCTAAAATAGCTATGAATTACTATCCGACTGATTTTTTTCTTCCTTTTTCAGCGAGGATTCATTTTTACTAAATTAAGAATTTGTATGTTTTATAACTTTAAATTTTCATTAAATTTTGAATTAATTTCCAATTTATATACATAATTTTATCATAAATATAGTTTTCTGTCAAGTATTTATTTAATTTTTCGTGTTATTTTGAAATATTTTTGTCGAACAAAAATACACACAAAAATGTTTTGTTATTGTGTATTTCGTAAAAATACTATTATTCCCGATCACTGCTATTAACAACATTGTTAATAGCAGACCGTTTTGATTACCCGACACGTAGTTTTCATAAACCATGTGTAATTACGTAGTATTTACACAGATATTGATAAATTTGATCCTGTTATTTACTTTTTTTAGCTATTTGAATAGCATAAGCCACAAGCGGTATAAATGTGCAAGGATATGCTATCTGCCATACCAAGACTGGCAATGTAACCCCGTATATGTCAAACATAGCTCTGCCGCTCAGTAGGAGAATCGCTATACACATACACCAGAACAACGCTTCTTTTATTCCCTCTATCGCCCAGAACCGCCGCGATTTCTTTTCCAGACCATCTATGCTCGCTTTATACTTTTCCAGCCGCTCTGTCGTATCTTTGTGGATTTTGTTATATATTGACGTTACATCGCTTTTTATGTTATCTTTCATACTCGTCATCGTGCCCGATATGTTTGCGCTCAATATGTCGTTGCTCGTCTTTAACTCGCCCAGCTTTTTCTCTTGCTTGCTGTTTAGCTCGTTCGTCAGCCTCGTTAATTCGTCTTTGTTCTGCCGGATTATATCTTTTGTCAAGTCCTCGAATTTGTTGTAGTTTCTCGCGAAGTTCGCCAATGTTTGTTTTAGCTCCGCGTTCTCCGCTTTCATCAGTTCCACTTCCGACTGATTCATTCGCTGAAACAGTATGTCCGACATTGATTTCGTAATTTGTTCCTGCGTTATCTCCGGAGACGGCTGTTGCGACGCGGGCGTCGCTGGCTGTTCTTTTTTCGGTAACTCGTAATTCGGCATTTTTTATATTCCTTTCGTGTTCCCCCTGCAGGGATATATTTTCCTTTAATGCACGGTCTATACTCTCGGCTGTGTATTCTGCACCCAGTTTTGCTCCCCTCACCGTTTCATCAACCGCCGGGTGCTTAAATGATACTGTTTTGCCTGTATTTCGCGGCATTTCCACCCCGTAATTGTCAAGCAGATATTTTTGAAATTCTGCCCGGCTTGTGCATTGTCCCTTAGCCTCGTCTATTTTGCTCCGCAGCGTCTCTTTCCAACTGCTTGAAGTCCATTCTACCCCGTGTCGCTCCTGTATATATTTTTCCGCCTGTGTCAAGGCTTTTGCCTCACTGATTCGCTCCTCTTTTATCTTTTGCCGCTTCTCCTTCACCGCCTGCTTCCAATCAAATCGGCTTACCCCATGTTTTTCTGCAACGTCGTTTACCTCGTCTTTCATATCCGCCAAATCTTTGTTGCTGTGCTGTATCTTTTTCCCATTCTCAAAATTAACCGCGTTTATTATCGCATGGCAGTGTATATGCTCTTTGTCTGTATGAATAGCGAGTATATATTCATACGACCCGTACCGTTTTTCTAAATACTCATTTGCTATTTTTTCTGCGAGTTCAGCATTAAGCTTCCCGCCGTTTTCTATTCGGTCTTTCGGCTCAAATGATATTTTTATGTGATAGTATTTTCTTTCGTCATACGTGTCCCCCTTGCCGTGCAACATTGCTGTATCTATAAACTGCTGTGCCAAGCTCCGTGTTTCATCAAGTCCGTGCGTCGTGACTCGCTCCGCTTTATTTTTATCCGTAACATAATCTATCGCTTTCCCTGCGTAACTTTTACACGCTCGGCATATTACTATCGGCACTTTTCTCACCACCCCTCTCTTCTGTTTTTTGCGGTCCAACACGTTTCTTTTTTTGTATCTTCTGAATTCTGTTTTCCGTTGACAAAAATAAATTCTTTGCAGTTTCATATAACTCGTTGCAGTTGAATATCGCCGCCTTTATTTCTTCCGTGTACCCGCTCTCGTGATAATATCTCAAGGCTTGATTCAAATTTATTCCCTGCCTTTTTAGTTCTATACAAATGTCTTTGAGGTCGTTTACAATTACTATATTTTTCTTTCGTAATAGTTGTAGAAAAAAATCTGTTTTGCTTAATCCGCTTTCTGCAATCGCTTCATCAAGCTCTGCTAATTCTTCATCTGAAAATCGTATTATGATTTGATTGTCCCGCTGTCTTTTGTACTCTTTCTTCGCTGGTTGCTCTGACATGTTTTTCGTTCCTCCTGTAACTATCTTTTCGGGAAAAATAAGAAATATTTTGAAAAATATTTCTTATTTTTGCTTGCCGCGACAAAAGATAAATGAGCTGCGCCAGCAGCGAATTTGCTTTTGTCATAGGCAAGCACTTTGGGGGTTGAGGGGGCGTTAGCCCCTCACAAGGAGGTGTCAGGTAGTCATTTGAGAGGCGTTAGCCGCGAAAATGGCTATCCTGATACGCTCCTTGCTATAAAATTACCCTGCCTTCATTATACCACAATGCACCGGCTTTGTCAAGGGTAATTTTGCAAGCTCCGCAGAGCTTGCCTGTGTCCGGTTTTTGAGGCTTTAGCCGAAACAGTACCGGACACCCGATATGTCAAAACGTTAGTTTTGGCGTATCGGCTCTCCCCGATAAAATATAAAAATGACGTATGTTATTTTTATATTTTTGAGGTCGCTCCCCTTTATTCTTTTGCACGGATTTTCAATGTCTGCAAAAAGAAAATCCTAAATTTTATAAGCCAATTTTCTAAAATATTTTTTATTTTTCATATATCCATATAACATCACTTAGTATACTTTTTATTATCGACTGATTTAAATCTTTCATCAGTCCGCTGTCTAATCCCTTTATTGTTACAAAATCTATTTCCAATTCCGGCTTATTCAATACCTTCGATAAATTACTTCTAATTTTTGAAGCGAAATCATCTAAATCATCTAAATAAGCTTCTGTATATATATCCTCATATACAATATCAATATCACTCTCTGTTGTCTGCTCTCCTCTGGCATATGATCCGAACACCCCTACTCGTTTTAGTGATTTATTTCCGTCAGCGGCATTATATATTATTTTTATTATTTCACTATTCAGAATCTGCTTTTGGTTCTGTAAGCTCATTTATTTCCGCCTCGATTTCCTTTGTGTTTTTTTCAGATATTAATTGGCTTATTACGCTGTATACCGCAAACGAACTTATACTGTCATAGTCGTGGCTCGCTATATTGCGGGTTGTGTTTGTTTTTATCTTTTCAAAAATTGGCATCTTTTTTAAGATTTTTTCGTCCAATGCCTTTTTTAACTCGTTGATATTTGTTACCGTCTGCGTTGCGGAAGATAACGCGATGTATTCATTTTCCAAATCTGTATGCGATTTTA
>WQYZ01000061.1 GCA_009780985.1 Oscillospiraceae bacterium
CGTGGCTGTCAACAACGCACTCCGACGGTCTTTCCTTAAATCTGTCTCCTACGAGGTTATCAATTTTCATTGTGAAATTCTCCTTTGGTTAAAATAAAAAAACCCTAAACTGATTATATCAGTTTAGGGCGAACTATCTATATAATATATAATAAAGTTCGCGGTACCACCTAACTTCGGACTTTAAATAAACATTTTGTCCGCGCTTATAATACAACGCAAGATGCTTTATATCTTTTCTCTGTAACGGGAGAGCCCGGCAAGATTTATTTCATCCCGCAGCTCAAAGATGGGTTTGGCATTTTTTGTATAAAGGCTTTCATCAACCGCCTTTTTTCTGAAATACTTCAAATGCTTACTGTTTCTTATCGCAGCTTTTATATTTGATTTTACATAAGTATATCATAAAATCTCTATAAAGTCAAGATATTTTATTCTAATTTTCAGATATTTTAATATTATTAAATTTGTAGAAAATTCACAAAAACTCTTGACGAGATGATACATATAGTATATAATATTTATGATATATAATAATTGAAAATGAGGTTAAATCGTATGGATTTGAAAGATAAAGTCCGCCATGTGCTGGATTTCCCTAAACCGGGAATCGATTTTATTGACATAACGCCGCTATTGCAGAATGCGGCTGTGTTTGAATATATTATTAACCGATTTGTGGAAGAATTGGAAAATATAGATTTTGATTTGATAGCGTGTTCAGAGGCGAGAGGTTTTATTTTAGGCGCGCCTGTCGCGCATAAACTCAAAAAAGGGTTTATCCCGATAAGAAAACAAAATAAACTTCCAGCTGAAAAAGTAAGCGTTAAATATGATTTGGAATACGGATACGATATTCTGGAAATTCATGCCGACGCGGTAAAACCGGGTCAGAAAGTCGTTATTATCGACGATATTCTGGCAACGGGCGGGACTCTTAAAGCCAATATAGAACTGATTGAGAAGTTAGGCGGAAAAGTGCAGAAAGTTCTGTATTTGATAGAACTGGCTGAATTAAATGGAAAAGAAAAATTAAACGGCTATGATATTTTCGCGATGGAAAAAATGTAGTCTTATAAATTTAGATTGTAGGTGAAATAATGGTTTTGGGGATAATCAGTGCAATGAATGTGGAAATAGATTCGCTCATTGCAAAAATGGAAAACGTAAAAACCGAAGAAATCAGCGGAATAAAATATTTTAATGGGGATATTGGCAAGTCAAAAATTACGGCGGCAGTCTGCGGCATAGGCAAAGTAAACGCCGCTGTATGCGCTCAGATATTGATTATGAAATATGCTCCGCAGTACATAATAAATATAGGAGTAGCGGGGAGTATATCTTCAACTGTGGGTATCCGCGATATTGTTGTTGCGGCTTCTGTCGTGCAGCATGATATAGACAATACACCGTTGGGAGCGCCTTTAGGGTTCATTCCCAAAGCAGAGCTGGTACAGATTCCGTGTTCGAAAAAATTAAATCAGTTATTATTATCTGCCGCGAATAATGCCGATAATGTCAAAACCGGTATTGTCGCGACCGGAGACAGATTTATTCACAGTCAGAGGGATATTGATTTTATTACGGAAAATTTCAAAGCCGTTGCCGTGGACGAGGAAAGCGGCAGTATCGGACATGTCTGTTATATAAACAACGTTGAATTTGCCGCAATCCGTTCGATTTCCGACAATTCGGATGAAGATTCGCATATTGTCATGTTCAAAAACCTCGAGAAATCCGCGGAAACGGCGATTGGTTTACTGATGAAAATTTTATAGAAGTCAATCTAAAATAATTTCAGAGGGGAAAATAAGTATGAGGCTTGATAAATATCTTAAAGTATCGCGTCTTATAAAAAGGCGCACGGTCGCGGACGAGGCGTGCGACGGAGGCAGAGTTTCGGTAAACGGCAAAGTTGCGAAATCTGCTCACGAAGTAAAGGAAAACGATGTTATAGAAGTAAGATTCGGCGAAAAACTTCTCAAAGTCAAAGTCACCGAAGTCAAAGAACACGTTTTGAAATCAGATGCTTCCACAATGTATGAAGTTATATCGCAGAGTTAATAATTTAAATTTCTGCAAATTATTTTTAATTATAACATACCTTAAAATTCGAAAACATATATATTATTATGTTAATTCTATTTAATTTATTACGGTAAAATTGTAATAAATTTTAATAAAGGGGTTTGGGGTATTTATGAATAATAATATAAATCAGGAAATAAAAAGCAGGAAACCTCATAATGTCGTAGTATACAACAGACGGCAGATGACTGTATCAGGCGTTATCCGCGTTGAGAATTTTAACGAAAACAATATTGTTGTAATAACCGAAGCGGGGCAAATGACAATAGACGGCGCAAATCTACATATAAGCAAACTGTCTCTTGAAACCGGAGATATGAATGTAGACGGGGATATAGCCGGATTGTTTTATTCTGATGATTCTTATGAGAATGGGAAAAAATCGTCGAAACTTCTCTCTAAATTATTTAAATAAATTTTTGAATTTACCAAAATTATTTGATTTATTTAAAATTATTTGCTATAATTTAGTTGGAATAAAAAGGCGGTGTGAGTTTTATGGAAATGTCAATGACTGCGCAGGGCATTGTATTTCTGTTTTCGTGTGTAGTCGGCGCATTTTTGGGCGTATTTTACGATGTTTTCAGAATAATCAGAATCGCGTTTAATTCAAAATGGGTTTCCGTATTTTTTCAGGATTTTATATTCTGTATATTTTCCGCCGTTTCGATTATCTTGTTAGTATACTACACAAATTCAGGAATAGTCAGATGGTTTTCGCTTTTCGGTTGTTTTCTGTGTTTTGTTTTATACCATCTCACAATCGGCAGATTTATAATATTTGTATCGAAAAAAATTATAGATTTTATAAAAATGATTTTAAGATTTATTAAGAAAATCACGATAACTCCCATGAAAATTGCGATTTTATTTATAATAAAACAGTTAAAATATCTAATACAATTTATATTCAGACAGTCTGTTAAAACGAAAAATAATATGTACTATAAAAGTGAAAAACGAAAAATTTCGCATGACGCGTCTTATGGGTTCGGACTGTACAGGCTTTATAAAAGTAAAAAAACGCCGATATATATATCAAAAGGAATGAAAAATATGGATAGTATAAAATTTAAGAATCACGAGAAAAAGAGTACAGAGCAAAAGAATACGCGTCTAAAGTCTAATAAAAATCTAAACTACAGGTAAAATGGGGGATTAGCAATATGCAAGCACAAAAAGCTAAAAATTCTAATATTTCAGGTGTTTCAAAAGTATCAAGAGGAACAAGAATTACAAAACATAAGCCGGCAAGCAGAGAATTGAACGATATAAAAGAAATAAAGAAATCAAAAGGATTTTTATTCCTGAAAATAGCGTTTGTTACTCTTATAGTTATAGTCTTAATAGATTTAGCGGCAAATTTACATAAAATAAATTCCGCAAAAGCGGAATTGGATTCACTTCAGCAGCAGCATAACAGCGAGAGAATTGCCAACGACGCTTTACAGCAGCAAATAGATGCGCCGGTCGACGACAATTATATTGCAAATGTAGTAAAAGGTATGGGTTATAGAAAATCGGACGAGATTTTATTTTATTTAGATACTGATAACTGAAAATAATCCGGAGGATATTATATAAAAATATGCAAATAGAACAGGGGTCAATTATTGAGGGCAGAATCACAGGTATAACTAAGTACGGAGCTTTTGTCAGCATAGACAGCGAAACGAGTGGTATGGTGCATATATCCGAAATATCGTCTGATTTTGTAAAAGACGTGAACGACTATTTTAAATTAAATCAAACAATAAAAGCTGTTGTTATTTCAATAAATGACAATGGTAAACTTGCGTTGTCTGTAAAACAAATGCCTAAAGATCCTGACAGTTCTAATAATTCCGAGGATAATAAAAATCCTAACGGCGGTGAAAACAGCGAAAATCCCGAAGTATTTGTAAAAGATCAAAAAAGATCAAAAGCAGTTTTATCAGATATGTCAAGTTTTGAAAATATGATGAATAAATTCAAACATGACAGCGACGAAAAGATTTCAGACCTGAGAAAATCCCTCGACCCTAAAAAAACACGAAGACGACTGAATCAAAACGGAATGAAATAATATTGAAAACGGAGTAAAAATTATATAATGATTATAAAGAATGCCCGCATATACAGTATGTGTATGGCGAATAGTATAAAAAATATAATAGAAAACGGATATGTAAAAACTTCAGGAAGTTTAATAGATGAAGTTGGAGATATGAAAGACTATAACTTTAATATAGAAAAAAATGATATTGATATAATAGAAGCCGGTGGAAAATGGCTTTTGCCCGGCTTTATTGACGCGCATACGCATCTTGGAATGTATGAGGACGGGATAAAAGACGAAGGCGACGATTTAAACGAAATCACAGACCCGTGCACTCCTCACCTGCGCGCAATCGACGCTGTAAACCCTATGGACAGGGCATTCCGGGAAGCGTTGGAAGGGGGGATAACCTGCGTCGCAACCGGTCCGGGAAGCGCAAACCCAATAAGCGGACAGTTTACGGTTATAAAAACGCACGGCAAAAGAATCGACGATATGATAATAAAAGAACCTGTGAGCATGAAATTCGCTTTGGGTGAAAATCCTAAAGTCTGTTACGGGGAAAAAAATGAAACTCCTGAAACGCGAATGGCGACAGCCGCGATAATCCGCGAAAATTTAAAAAAAGCGCAAAAATACAGAGACAATCTGAAAAAAGCTGAGGATTCCAAAGAATCCGATGACGGCGAAAAAACGGACGAGCCTGATTTTGACATGAAATGCGAGGCTCTTTTACCCGTTATAAACAGAAAAATCGACGCGCATATTCACGCGCACCGCGCCGACGATATATTTACCGCAATCAGAATATGTAAAGAATTTGATTTAAAATATGTTATCATTCACTGTACAGAAGGGCATTTAATAGCGGAAGAACTTGCGAAAGACAACGTCCGCGCCATCGTGGGTCCGATTATAAGCGACAGGTCAAAACCGGAAATGCGAAATCTTGAACTGAAAAACGCGAAGGTTTTAAGCGAAGCTGGGATTTTATTTTCACTTACGACAGACCACCCGGTCGCGCCTTTGCAATATCTGCCGTATTGCGCGGCATTAGCAGTCAAAGGCGGGCTGGATTTTTACGGCGCATTAAAAGCAATCACAATAAATCCTGCGGTTATTCTTGGGATAGACGATATAGTTGGTTCGATAGAGAAAGGCAAGCACGCCGATTTAGTCTTATACGACGGCAATCCGCTGGAGATTGTGAACAGTGCGGAAACGGTTATTGTAAACGGGAAAGTGGTGTATAAAAAATAAGTATGAATGTCGAATTAGTGTTAATTGGAATAGAACATAAATCCGTATTGATGCAATTAATGGAATTGTATGATTACGAGTTTACTGAATATGATAACCGTGACGTTAATGAACATGGCTATTATGGATATAAGCATATTGACGACTATTGGAATGAAAAAGGAAGATACCCATACTTGATAAATGTTGACGGAAAAATCGCAGGTTTTGTATTAATTTCTACTCCTGAAAGATATAGTATGTCAGAATTTTTTGTCATGTTGAAATACCGCAGAAAGGGCGTCGGTATGCAGGTAATGTCAGAAGTGTTTAAGCGTCATGCAGGCGACTGGGATATTGGTTATTGGAAAAGTAACGAAAGAGCATCTAAGTTTTGGAAATCTGTTGTTGATAAGTATATGCCGGACAATTATCAAACGTACGAATATGAGGACGAACGCAATAAACACGGGGGATTTTTGTTTTCAAATTAATTGAAAATCTGATTATTTTGAGAAATCAACTGATATAATAATCTTGCGCCAGCTTGTATGCCTATCTCGGCATAAACGTCACTGTATACCCGAACCGCCGTAAAAAATTCCAACATGACGTCGCTACGTGATTTTGGGTCGTCTTTGTAAAGTTCTTTGAACCTTTTCAACAGTAGCGCACTTCCTTTTTCCAAACGTTCTTCGTATGGGAGGTTGTCAAATTCGGTGTCGATAGGTTCAGGATTCATCTCAAAAGCAAAGCCTCTTATGTACTGTAAATTTAATCTGGTGAAGATTTCTTTTAGATTGATTTCCATGATTATTTCTCCTTGCTATTTATAGAATTTTTTATTATAATTACATTATATCATCTAATTACTGGATTGTCAATATAAATTTCAAATAAATCATCTAATTAAATGATTTTTGGCATTTTAAACAAAAAGGAGCGTTTAAATTTGTATAATTCATCAAATATAGCTGAAAATATAAAGATTATAGCGAAGCGAAAAAACATAATGCTAAAAGATTTGTTCGCAGGTTGCGACATACACAAAAATACTTTATCCCAAATGTACCATGGGCAATCAATTGCATTTGATAGTCTTGCTAAAATCGCCGACTATCTTGATGTCTCTGTCGATTATCTTTTGGACAGAACGGGCAGTCAACCAATAATTCAAGCTGAAATAGATATAACTCAAACGATTAGAACACTGGATTCAAAAATTATAACGCAGAAAATAAAAGAAGCGTTTATCGAAGCAAATTTAAACGTTTCTAAAAATCTTGTGAACTGTATAAAAGACAGCGCGAAATCTGAAACGTCGCCACTTGCGAGGAATATTTTAAACAAACTGACTGAAAATATCGAAATCGCAAAAGAAATAAACGTCCCGATTTGTCAGGACACCGGCATGGCAGTTCTGTTTGTGAATATCGGTCAGGATGTGCATATAATCGGCGGATTGTTGCGTGACGCGATAAATCAGGGAGTACGCGAAGCGTATGTTGACGGTGATTTGCGTCTGTCCGTCGTGAAAGACCCAATACGGCGCGGAAATACCAACGATAACACCCCCGCGATAATTCACACAGATATAGTCGCGGGAGATAAAATAGAGATTATCTGTGTTCCGAAAGGTTTCGGAAGCGAAAATTCAAGCAGGTTAAAAATGTTCGAGCCGTCTGCGAGCGAAGACGATATAATAGATTTTATCGTTGAGACAATAAAAATAGCGGGAGGAAATCCCTGCCCGCCGATAGTCGTGGGAGTAGGAATCGGCGGGGATTTTGAATATTCGGCGATACTCGCAAAAAAAGCTCTCACCCGTGAAATCGGCGAAAACAATCCCGACGAGTTTTACGGAAGAATCGAACAGAAAACTCTTGAAAGAATAAATCAGACGAACGTCGGACCGCAGGGATTCGGCGGTAAAACGACGGCTTTTGCGGTCAACATAGAGACGTTCCCGACGCATATCGCAGGGCTTCCCGTTGCCGTCAATATTTGCTGTCACGTGTACAGACATAAGAAAGTTGTGATATAAGATGAAGTCGATATATTTTAACAAACGAAACATTTATAACGTAGCGAGTTTATATTTTATTCGTTACAAGGAGGTTTTTAAATGAATGCGATATATCTCAAACGCGTGGCGGAGCAGGATATTGAGCGTACATGCGAAATATTTCTTGACAAGGACGCATGGCCATACGAGGAGTCCGAGGCTCCGGATTATAATACGCTGAGAGGTAGAGTTCACGGAAACCTTGATTCAAATTCGATACTTAATTATTTGATTTGCGCTAAAAATGATGAAAATTCGGTTGGACTTGCATTCATATGGATTCCAGAGAAGTATCAAAAAGAAATTGAGATTGGTTGTACGATATTGCCTTCACACAGAAAAAAGGGATACGGATTTATGGCGACCAAACTATTATTGCAGTACGGATTTGAGGACATGGGAGCACATAGGATTACCGCCGAATGTAATGCTCAAAATACGATATCTACGCGAATCTTGGAAACGATTGGATTTCGGCGGGAGGCAGTTTTTATTGAAAGATTGCTCTGGAACGGTAAATGGACTGACCAAATTGTTTATGCTATACTGGATAGGGAATATTTTGAAAGTATAAAATAAGGTGAAAAAATGTTTTTACACAACTTCAAGCATTTTCTTTGGTTACTATGCGGAGTTTAAAACATCAAACTTGCGAAAAAAATTAAAGGGAGAACATAAAATTATGATGATAACGGTAATTGGCAGGGGACATTCCGGGACGCGTTCTATGTCGCATACTTTGAGTGCAAGCGGGGTTTTTATGGGCGAACCTCTGAACGGTTCGGGGGATTTGCTTCCGCCGGAGAAAATGTACGACGCCTGCAGGGTTTTTGCAAAATACGTTGAATATAAAGGCGGGGTTGAATGGGATTTTTCAAAAGTCCTGTCAATGGAGCCTGTCCCAGAATTTATAAAATTGATTGAGGATTATCTTGTTACTGTATTAAATTCAGTAAGCGAAAACAAAGGCTGGAAAATCCCGGAAACTACGCTGGTTTATCCGTGGATTGTAAAAATGTTCCCGGATATAAAATATATTCACTGGGTCAGAGACCCCCGCGACTGTATTTTAAATTCCCACAAAACCGACGATTTAAACGATTTCGGCATAAATTATACGAAAAGCAAAGATATACGCGAAAACAGGGCTTACAGCTGGAAATATCAGAGAGAACTTATGAAAGCTACCCCCGACCCGAAAAATCTTTTAAAACTGAGATTTGAGGATATGGTTTTTAATCAGGACGAAACTCTGAAAAAACTCGAAGATTATCTCGGCATAAAAATGGCAAAAATAGAAATGCGCACTGATTCTGTCGGACGCTGGAAGGAAGATACCGGAAAATATATGTTTGACATTTTCAAAGACGATATGAAAGAATGCGGATATGAATTTTAAATTAAAATAACAAAAGATAAAAGAGGTTTAATAAAAAAATATATGAATATACAATATTTTGAGGATTATACAACAATGTCGCGATTTGCGGCGAAATTTGTCGAAAAAGAGCTGCAAATACAAACAACCGGATTATCCGGTAAAAATTTTGTTCTGGGACTTCCCACTGGTTCAACGCCGATTGGAATGTATGAGCGTCTGATTGAAATGAACAGGGCATGGGAGGTTGACTTTTCCAAAGTCACGACATTTAATCTTGACGAGTACTATCCAATCAAAAGGGATAATTCTCAGAGTTATTATAAATTTATGTTCGACAATCTTTTCGGCAAAATAAATATAGACAAAAAAAATATAAATATTCTGAGCGGCGAAGTTTCCGATGCGGATTCAGAGTGCTTGGAATACGAGAAAAAAATAGAAGCTGCAGGCGGAATTGATTTAATGGTCATAGGACTTGGAGCAAATGGTCATATCGGATTTAATGAGCCGGGCGATTTTCTTATACCGTATACTCACGCGACAGATTTAACGCAGGACACCCGCGAAAAAAACATGCGATTTTTTAATTCTCTTGACGAAGTTCCGTCTAAAGCCTTAACGATGGGTATGGGAAGCATATTAAAAGCAAAAAAAATATTGATGCTTGTGAGCGGGGAATCTAAAAAAGAGGCGTTTAAAAATTTGCTCGATGGGAAAATAACGACAAAAATCCCTGTGTCATTTTTGCATTTACACAGGGATGTGACGGTTTTGTCTGACATGAAATTATAGGATATTTTTATTTGATATACACAGTTATACCCGTATCTCTAAAGCCGGCATAAAAAGTTTCAACGGTATCTAATACTTCAGTCCCGTATTTCGATGTAAATTCACACATAACCCGCTCAAACACAGATTTATGGATATCATATGGCACGTCGGATTGGTCGGAAAAACCTTTGCCGCCCATTCTATATATAAATGCGTCTTTAAATTTTATTTTATCCTTGTTTCTTTTATTTTCGACGGAGTATATTTTTTTATCACTGAACATGTCCGAACATACCTTTTCGCGGTCGAATTTCCAACTGTATCTTGTTCCATTTATATTATATTCGTTTTTCAATATCTCAAAATATCTGTGGTGTATAAAACCTATAAATTCGCCTGTTTTGTTATTTTCCGCTTTTTCCTCTTCTGTAAAATTGTCGATAGAATCACCGCCGTTAGGTTTATCGTCAAATGCTATGAATTTTCCGCCTTTTTTCAATACTCGGTGAATTTCCCCGACTACAATTTCAGGCTTAGATAATAGATGAAGCATACTGTTGGCTATCACTGCGTCAACGGAATTATCAATTAGCGGAATATCAAGCGCATTAGCTCTGCATAAAGTAAATCGGGACGGTTCAATACCTGCAATTTCCGCGCGTTTATATAAAAGGCTTAACATTTTATCCGATATGTCCATAGAAATTACAGATATGCCAAGAGCGGCAAGCGGAACGGTAAATAATCCGTCTCCGCAGGCAAGGTCAAGCAATACGCCGTTTCCGATTATTTCGGCAGTCTTTGTGTATATACCGTCAATATTAATTTTATCAAACAATGATTTACCCGAATAATATTCGCCGATATCTTCATATCCTATATATTTTATGTCTGCCGAATCTTCTTTTATTATGTATGGCGCGTCTGTAAGATGATAAATTCCGTTTTTATATTCAACTGTATAACCGCAGGAACAGGAGGGCAATGACATTACTTGTCCGCATTCAGGACATTTAAAAAAATTACACATGATTTTGTACCTCTTTCAAATATTAATTATATATTAGATGTTTTTAAAACCTACGGTTTCAAGATAGGTATATTATTTTATAAAAATTTATTGTTTTAATTTGTAAATATCGAGAAAGCCCATTTTTTTATCATGTCGCTTTATATTATTGTAATCCTCGCCATATTTTTTAAGGGCGTATTCTTCAGTCTTATTCCATGCTTTTTTATGTATTTCATCAGGAATCAACTGACTTCCGCCGTCTGCCCTTGTTTTTAATTTGTGCAGAGCAAACCGCATATCTGTCTGCCATTCGTTTATAACATCGGAATCTGCGCGAAAGTAATCTTCAAAATATCCGGAATCAGATATGCAAGTATTTGCTTTTTCCCAATTATTGACCTTTGGTAAATCTTTGTACGGGTCAACATCAAAAGCAGAATAATAATAATTTGCAATATCTTTTTGTATTTCGTTAAACTCAGTATTTTTTTGTTTCTGTTCATCTGTATTATCTACAGGATAACAGTTGTATGTTACATATACACCGCTTGATTTTAATATGCGTTTTATTTCTTCAACAACAAGTTCTGGACGGTTAACCTGGTGAAGCATATCTATCACAATGACAGCATCAATACTATTATCAGCAATTTCAAGTTTATATGCATTCATTCGCGCACATATTAAGTTATCCCCCACATGATTTTCTTTTGCTCTTCTGTAATTTACAGATAACATTTTCTGTGATATATCAGCAGCTATTGTATTGGCTCCGGCTAACGCAAGCGGTATCGAAGCCTGCCCAAGTCCCGCGCCTAAATCAATAACAACGCAGTTATCGCCTAAATATTCTTTTAATTTTCTTGAGCAGTTCCCTATAAACATACTGTTCCCGACATTATATCCCACAGATATATTTTCGTTTAAATTATCGCTCCCTAAAGCTATAGCGGGTTCATAATTTTCCCCAACATTTTCATATCCTAACCATTTAAGACCATCGCCGTCAGTAAAAATAGGACTGTCATTTGTAAATTGATAAACTCCGTCTATACAAGGAACGTTAAATCCGCAATTACACTTTGCAGGAATGAAACAGTCCAAATTTTTTCCGCATTTCGGACATTTAAATATATTCATATTTTTCCCCCTTTGTTTTGTTATAAAATTATAAATATTTTTGATTCATAATAGCATTATAAAATATTTTGCACAAAAAGTAAAGCAATGATTAATTGCTTTTTAGGCAATTCTATTAATCAACAAACAAAAAACCTCTGTATCGTGTGACTGATACAAAGGTATAAGATTTATTGTAAATAATTTATTTTGATGTAATCAATTTGATTTACTGACTTCGTCGAGCAAATCGCGCATATAAACTTAAATGTATTTTAAATTTTTCAATATGTTTTTAAGATAAAAGCTAAACAAATTAGTTTAACTTTATTTGTATTCTTTATATTATCGTAAGTTTATAGTATCAAAAAAGTATCAACATTATTTATGTTTTAATTGTCTGAAATGTAAAATATCCTCGAAAATTTTCGAGGATATTTTCATATAAATATTTTATCAGTCTACAAATCCAAATGTTTTGCACATATTCACAAGCACTGTCGCCGCCTGTGCTCTCGTTAACATCGCCTTACTACACGGTATAACCAGTCTGTATCCGCGATGTCACTGTAAGATACCATCCCTGCTTTTACTTCCAGAAGTCTCATTTACTGTACATTTGAATGAGTCTGGCAAATATCGTCGCATACTCGGCTTTTGTCGTTATGCCTTTCGGGTCATATAAATTACCCGGTTTACCTATGATAATCCCTGCCTGCTGTATATTGTCCACCGCTTCCGCCGCCCAATCTGATATAGTCGCGGTGTCTGCGAATGCGGCTTTATCGTTTACGGATTTTATCGTCCAGCCTTTATACTTGATATATCGGTCTAACATAGTCGCCATTTGCTCGCGGGTTACAGGCTGGTCCGGCGCAAACAGATTATTTCCTATTCCTTTTATAATTCCGGTTTCCGCCGCCCATTCGACCGCAGCCAAGTACGGCGCATTTTTCGTCACATCGGTAAAACTCGACGTCTTATACTTGCTTAAATCCGCGCTTTCAAGTTTGGCAAACATATCTGCAAACATCGCTCTCGTCACGACCATATCAGGCTGGAAATCACCGTCTTCGTTCGCGGCATCAATTAGCCCTCTCGCCGTCATAAAATTAACATCTTTTTCCGCCCAGTGTCCCGATATATCGCTGAAATCTTTTTGATTGTATATTACGTCATATATGCCTGTCTGAGCGATGTTAAAAGTAATTCCTTTGGTTTTTGTGTTATACACTCCGTATGTAACAATTTCATTTGCCGAACCGCCTTTTTTAACCGCCACTACAGATTCCGCCTTTTGTCCATTTGCCAACTGATACGGCAGAGTGATTGTGAGAGGATTTTTCGGGTCATTATAGGCTATTTTCCTGCCGCTTGAATCTATTAACGACACATTGAAACTGCCTTTCACGATTGACAATGTTATCGGGGAATCACCGAATAATTTTTGCAGTTCTTTTAATGCTTCATTAGGTATGGTGATAGTTCCGAAATCGGTATTTACAACAAGATTGTCGCTTCCCAACGCCGCCGAAGGTATGGAGAGAGTAATTTTTTCCTGTTTTGATACTGTTATATCAAAATTGCCGGTATTGTCTTTATATTTCGCCACGTCCGCTTCGCTGTATTTTACTGCCAAAGTGCCGTCTGCCGTTACAGTTGCATTCACATTCTGTCCGTTAATATTAACAGTTACAGCCGGAGCAGTTGCGGTGGAATCAGCCGCGGTTGAAGCAGTTGAAGTTGAACTCCCGCCGCCTGACGAACCAGTATCTTGGGGAGTATAAGGAGCGGTTGTTCCTGCGCCGAGAGCAACCTGAGCAAAACGGGCGGAAGTTTTAGCGGTTACACCTGTTATGCCTTTTGCCAGCTGCGTGTGAATTGTGCTCGTTTCAATTGTTTCACCGACACCGACTTGAGAGAAAACTACGCACAAACCGATTATATCTCCGTCAGTTATTGTCGCTTTATTCAAAAATACGCTGAACGGAACTGATACTTCATATACCAAATTATTGCCGGTCATTTCTACGGTTGAATTAGCATCAAGTTCGCTATCAGTAAGTTCATTCAATGTTACAAGATTTCCCAGAGTCCAAATACAATATAATTTTTCGCCTGTGGTACTGTTTCTCCCAAGACCGATTTCAAGCCCGTAATCGGGTGAACTGGGGTCGGCAGCTTTTCTCGTACCTGTTCCCGCGGCTGGAGCTAATCCTATCTGTATGCAGGACTCCGCCCACATACCGCCTGCGTCTGCCTGCGTAAAATCATTATGATAATAGGGACTGTTTGCTTCGCCCATTACCGTTATCCGTAAATCTATACTTGAAGCGTCATATTTTGCTTCAACAGTAAAATCAAGGTTTTTTGCCGCGTCAGAATATGGTCCGCCTTCCACTCCGGCATATGCGAAAGAAAGGTCTGTGGATTTATTAATGGGCAGAGTAGTATAGCCTGACCCCGAGGCTACGGTATATTTGACATTGTTATTCGCTACGTTAGACCCTTCCTCATAATTGATTCCGTCATCTGATATCGGTTTTATCGGTTCTACGCCAAGACCAACTATGGCAAAGAGCGAAGCGTCTTTCGCGCCGTCGCCTGTTGTACCTGCGGCTAACTGCGTGTGTATTATTTCGCCGTTGCCGTTATCGCTTTGAACGGCGACTACGCTCAATCCTATCTGGTCCTGGGATGTGCCTAAGAAAGTATCAAACGGTACTGCGACTTCATAAGTCAAATAACCGCCAGCCAGGCTTACGCTGAAATTCCCGTCAGGATTATACTCGCTCAGCCCGTTGGTACTCTGCGCCCATATTGCAGATAACTGCTCACCTGATGTGCTGTTTCTTCCTATGCCGAACTCAAGTCTGGTGTCACCGCTGTCGCTGTCGCCCGCCAAGCCTATTTGAATGCATGACTGATTCCACATATTACCGGCATCGTCTTCTGTTAACTCATTGTAATAATGCTTTGTGTCAGTTGTTACTTTTATGTATATATTTGTATCGTCATATTTCGCTTCAATACTAAGGTCGAGATCTTTTGCCCATTGCCCATAATTTGGGTCCGCGTCCGAATATGCGTAAGAAAGGTCGGCAGACGCATCGATATTGAGCGTAGTATAGTCTCTTTCTATTTGAAATGCAACATCGTTATTTTCTACATTAATGCCTGCTTCATAGATTAAGTTGCTTGCGCTTACTGTGAGCGCCGCCGCCGGAATCAGCAAGGCAGATATCATTGCAAGGGATAGAATAACCGCCATGATTTTTGGGAATATTTTTCTTGTTTGCATGTTTTTTCCTCCGTATATTCTAATATATTTATGTATAATTTAACAAATTAATTATATCAAAATATAAAAGGATATAGGTGTGCTGTCAGCACACTAAGAGAAATATTTAAATGAGTAGATTTCTTCTTGCCCTCTTTAGCAAAGAGGGTGCCGACCGCAGTCGGCGGGTGTTTTGACAAATTTGATGGTGTGCTGAATCAACAAAACACCCGTCACGCGATTCAAGGTAATTTTGTAATTCTTCGATTAATATCTCGCGTGCCACCCTCTTTACTAAAGAGGGCTTTGGCAAAAATACCCAAATTGTTCTTTCATTTATCACTGTATTATTACGTCAACATCGTCGCGGTGGAGAGTATTCAAATATTTTTCCATATCCGGACTAATATAAAGCGTTTTAAGATTTGGCAGATTATCGAGCGGCGAAAAATCACTCACAAGTGTTTGCATTAACACAATCTCTCTTAAATTAACCATTTTTTCAATTCCGTCAAGGTTTTTAATCTGCGTCCTGTGCAAGTATAACGCTTCAATATACGAAATGTCGCCAAGTTGAGCGATATTTTGTAAAGGCATATTGCCGACGTCCAAAGTCCTCAAAGACTTTATTTTTTCAAATTGTGAAAAATCGGTTATTTTGCTGCCGAAAATACTTAATGATTTAAGATTTGGAATTGTTACAGCCGTGGAAATATCAGAAATATTGCAGTCGAGCAATTGCAAATCAATTAATTTTTGATGTCCTGCGAGCGGCGAAACATCAGTAAGAAGAGGAGCACCGCAAATATACAACTCTTGTAAATTCGGCATATTTTTAATGTCGTCAAGGCGGGTTATTTCACTGGGTAAAGTGCTGACACCGGCAGTACGGGCATCTTTTAACTGCGTATAATCTTCAAGTGAAAGCGCGACATTATCCCCGATAAAATATAATTCCGTTATATCTTCCAACTCACTCCGTAATACAGGTTCTCCGTCGGCTTTGCCGAGCGCAAGCCGCACGGCTTTTTCAATTAACGGCTCGACAAAAACATATTCGCCCGGTTCGATTATTGTATCGCTGTCATCTGTGTGGATTACAACTTCAACATCATCGCGGTGCAAAGTGTTCAGATATACTTTCATATCAGGGCTTATATGTAACTGTCTGAGTTCCGGCAGATTATCAAGCAGTGAAAAATCCTGCACAGGCGTTTTTGACAAAGAAATGTCCTGCATATTAACCATTTTTTCAACTCCGTCAAGACTTTCAAGCTGGGATGTATCGAAATTTAAACCTCCGATAAATGAAATATCCCCCAAATCTGCTACGCTTTTTATCGGAACGCCGAGAACAGCCAGATATTTTAAAGATTTAATTTTTTCAAGGAGCAAATAATCGCCGACCTGATTTTCGAAAAGAGTTAAATTTTCTAATTTGGGTAGCTCTGCGAGCGGGGAAATATCAGAAACATTGCAATGGAAAAGTCCCAAATAAGTCAATTGCTGAAGTCCGGCAAGCAGCGATATATTGGTAATAAGAGGCTGGTGAAAAAGAGTAAGTTCCCGCAGATTTGGCATTTTTTTGAGGTCGTCAAGATGCGTCATCGTGCCTTCCGGTTTGTTTCCGCTGTTAAAATCACTGCATAATCGATTGTAATCATCGCTTGTGACGGCGGCTTCTTCCCCGACAAAATATAATTCTGTTATATTATATAACTCATACCGCAAAATTGGTTCTCCGTCGGCTTTGCCGAGAGCGAGACGCACGGCTTTCTCGACTAACAGCTCGACGAAAGTGACTTTGTCGGGAGGGCGCAAAATATCCGTGTATCTGCCGACTATAAATCCTGTAATCAATATAAAACAGGCTGCGGCAACAGCCGCAGTAACGGCAAATACTTTCTGTTTAAATCGTTTCTGATAATTCACAAGCGCGTTTTTGAGCGCAATAGTATTGCGGAAACGCTCTTTTGGAGAAAAAGCGGTGCATTTGCGGATAATGCGCCATATATTTTTATCCGCAACGTTTTCTGCCGCTAAGTCTGTTTTTCCGGTCAACAGATAATATAGCAGAACGCCGAAAGAATAAATATCCGATTTGCTGTCGGATTGCAAAAATCCATACTGTTCCGGCGACGCAAATCCCTGTGTACCCATTGTCGTCGTATCGTGTCTTCTGTCCTTGTCGTAAAGACGCGAGATACCGAAATCGATAATATATATATTATCCCCGTTTACTATAATGTTAGACGGTTTAATGTCGCGGTGAATGATAGGAGGATTCTGTTTGTGCAAGTAGAGAAGCGCGTCGCAAATCTTTATTGCAATTTGCATTATTTGATGGTCGTCGGGATTATTATGTTTGCGCCAGTAATCCAACGGCTGTCCCTGCATATATTCACGCAGAACAAAAACAAACCCGTCCGATTCGATAGTTTCAATATAATCGGGCAGACTGTCATGGCGCAAACCGGCAAGAATATCTTTTTCATTGTGTCCGTCTTTTAAGATTTCTTTGCGGTAACTTTTTGCGACCACCAATTTATCATCCTCTTTGCGGCGCAGCAAAAAAGTCTCGCCAAACTCCGTATTTGAAAGGCACTCCAACCCTTCGTACTTGTTTTCTAATACAGACGGCAGACCGCCGGAAAACCCGCTCAAAAATTCCTCGGCGTCAGTCTGGCTCATTATGTTTCCCTCCTAAAATAGTCAATTCAAGTTCATATAATAACTCCTGTGTTTCAACTACGGTTTTATTTCGATTCAAGCAAAAAATAATCACAGCGTCGCGTTTGAGTTTAGGGTAAAGCGCATTGTGATTTGCGTGACGCAATAACACCTGCGTTTCCTCTACATTCAATCCGAAACCGAAAGCCAGCTGTATTGTTTTATCACGGGACGGAGAGTGAAGCCCCCTAAATATCTGATGCCCATAGGTGCGATCAATATCGGAACGGAGGATAATGTGTTCTTGTACAACACCCTTTTCGTTGCATAAATCCCGTAAATAATCGGTAAGACTGCGAGTTTCCATATTATCATTATTATTTTTTATAAAACTGACAATATTATTTGTTTTCAAAAGATTCGCCAGCATTTTGCTGGTCCGGATGCGCTTTTCATCAGACATAATGTTCTTCCTCCTCCTGCTGGTGATGTAATTCATCTATAATATTGTATCATTTAAATTTCCAACTCTGGTGTGTTGTCAACACACTGGCAAAAATTAATACAGCATTTTATTAATATAAAAAATTTTTATATTAATGATTATATCAGAAAAAATATTAAAAATCAATAAATTTTAATTTGATATTAAAAATCTAAATTTTTTGTGTTGCCTGTTCAATCGCTTGAAATATTTTTCAAATATAATAGAATCAAATTTAAATGAAAATCCTTTCGGGCTATACAAAGAAACGCGGGGATTACGTAGGGCAAGCAATGCAACGGTATATACCGTTGCCCAAAATCCCCGCAGAGCGGGCTGTTTTGAAAGCCCGCTTCGCGGTCTGCTCCGTCTCCGTTGGAGACTAATTTTTCGTCAAGATTGCCTGAAAATTACCGTTCAAAATCATAACTCCGCTCTTTCGGTTTGATGTTCAAAATTCGGTCGGCGTTACTTTTGAAGATTTATATGGCTTATGTATCGGAGAGATTGACGGTGAAGTGTGCCTCCGGTTAGATAAATCCAAACGCATGACATATGTTTCCATGTTTGATATGTTTTACGCATGGCAGCAGGAAGCCGAAAAGCTCAAAAACGGCGAAATCACAGAAGATGAGTATAACACTTGGCGATACAATTATCCTAAAATTGAATCTGAAAGATTCGAGAAACAAAGAAAGAATAAAAACAAAAATGAAGAATAAAATAAAACACCACGCAGACGATATAATAAAATTTATCGTTTACATGGTGTTTTTTGCTTTATAGTATCAAAACTGTATCAAATACCTTGATATATTTTCAAAACTCCTGATAAAATCGGGGTTTTTACTTCGATTTGCCTACTTCTTCAATTAAATCGCGCATATAATTTATATAATGACTGAACACAATTCCGGGTTCCTGCAATTCAGGCAGCCAGCGTTTCGTCCATTCTAAGGATAAAAATCCGGAATAACCGCCGTCTGATACTAATTTTAAAATATCGTATATCGGCACGTCTCCGTAGCCGACCATTCTGTACTCAAGTTTCCCGCTATGATAAACAGAGTCTTTTATGTGCATATATTTTAAATATCCGCCGATATTTTCAAAAGTATATTCCGGCGCTTCGTTAAAGAATCTGTACGGGTGATGTACGTCCCACAGAACGCCTTTGTTTTCGCAATCTATTCTCCGCATAAATTCAGCTAAGACTTTGCTGTCGGCAAATACTCCGTTTGTTTCAATAAGCGGAGTTACTTTTTTGTCTTTTGCATATTCGCATATTTCGGAATAAGCTGAAACGGCGCAATTCATATCGATTTCGTCCGCTTCGGGGCGCGGGGATATAAATACCCGCACAAACGGGACGCCGGCTTTATACGCCAAATCAATATAATCAAACGCTTCTTTTTTTGCTTCTTCGACAATATCCGGGAATCCAATCACGGAATTTGATGTAAACATAGATATAGTCAAATTTGAATTCCTGAGTTTTTCCATTGTCGAATCTATGCTAAAATCGCTGAATATTTTTAATTTCGGCGCGCAGATTTCATTCCCCATGCCTCTTATTTCTATAGCGTCGTACCCAAAATCTACGGCGGCGGCAAATATTTCATCAAATGTCCAATCCGGGCAGCCGACTGTTGAAAATGCTAATTTCATTTTATATTTCTCCCCCTATTTAATTCTGTTAATTTTATTTTATATTTTGAGGCATAAACCCTATGCCGTCACGATTTTGGATTCTTCTTCGAGACCGAGTTCTTCAACAGCCGTTTCGCGCAATTTATATTTTTGGATTTTGCCGCTTGCGGTCATCGGAAACTCGTCTATAAATTTTATATATTTTGGAACTTTATGTCTGGCAAGACTGCTTCTGATTATTTGTTTTAACTCGTCTTCGGTTATATTTTCATTTTCTTTTAATATAACATACGCCATTATTTCCTCGCCGTATTGTTTCGACGGGATGCCTATAACCTGCACGTCGCGCACCTGCGGGATTGTGTAAATAAATTCTTCGATTTCTTTGGGAGATATATTTTCTCCGCCGCGTATAATCATGTCTTTTAATCTGCCCGTGATATTATAATATCCGTTTTCGTCAACTGTCGCTATATCTCCGGTGTGAAGCCAGCCGTCTTTATCGATCGCCTGCCTTGTGGCTTCTTCCATTTTGTAATAGCCTTTCATGATGTTATATCCCCTCGCGCAAAATTCGCCCGGTATGCCCGGACCTAACATCTCGCCAGTTTCGGGATTTATCACTTTTGCTTCTACATACGGCAGCGTTCTGCCGACCGTAGAAACGCGGAGTTCAAGCGGGTCGTCCGTCGTGGTTTGAGTGCACCCCGGAGAAGATTCTGTCTGCCCGAACACAATCGTCATTTCTTTCAGATTCATATAGTCGACAACATCCTGCATAACTTTGACTGGGCAGGGCGATCCCGCCATAATTCCCGTGCGCAGGTTGTCAAATTTATAGTTTTTAAAATCTGGATGTTCGAGTATATTTATAAACATCGTCGGGACTCCGTGCAAAGCAGTGCAACCTTCGCTTTGAACCGCGTTCATAACCTCTACGGGATTATACGCTTCTACCGGAACCATAGCCGTCGCGTGAGTAAGAGCTGCCGTCATTGCCAAAGTCATGCCGAAACAGTGGAAAAGAGGCACGCATATGCAAAGTTTGTCGTCGGGAGTAAATTTCATACAGTCGCCGATACTTTTGCCGTTGTTGACTACGTTGAAATGCGTGAGCATAACTCCTTTTGGAAATCCGGTCGTCCCCGAAGTGTACTGCATATTTACTACGTCGTACACGCCGAGAGATTTCACAACATCCTGAAATATATTGTCGTCAAAATTTTCGCCCATGCCGTATAAATCGTTGAATCTAATCATACCGTCCGGCGTTTCGTTTTTTTTGCCGGCGTAAATAATTCTTTTTAAGCGTGGCAGAGCAGGGGAGTTTATCTCCTGCGATTTATCATGGCTTTCGAGATTTGGTATAAGTTTGTTTATTATTTCTATATAGTTTGAATCTTTGAAACTGTCTATTAAAATTACGGCTTTGGAATCAGATTGTCTTAAAAGATATTCAGCTTCGAAAATTTTATAGCTTGTATTCACAGTGACTAAGACCGCGCCGATTTTAACCGACGCGAAAAAAGTGAGAAACCATTCGGGGACATTTGTCGCCCAGATTGCCACGTGGTCGCCTTTTTTTATGCCCAAAGATAAAAATCCTTTAGCAATTTTTTCGACTTCCCTGTTAAATTGCGCGAAAGTTCTCGTATAGTCTCTGTCGCAATACTTGATACATAAATTGTCGGGATATTTTTCTTCAAGCAGATTAAGCAGGTTTCCGAAAGTTATTTCAATCAATTCGGTTGTATCAAACAGCATATATACGCTCCTGTTCTTTGTAAAATTTAATAAATTTATTATATTAAATAAATATGATATAGTAAAAATTATAATAATATAAAGCTATTTTGTAAAAAAATAAATTAAAAATATTAAAAATAAGCGAAAAATATGTTGATTTTTGAATGTTAATATGATATAATATATTTATATTGTGAAATTTTTTAATTCATCTTAAGGAGAATTTAAATTATGTACATAGGAAAAACACGCAGTCCGGCACTTGTTATAGTATTCACAATAATAACATGCGGAATTTATGGGATTTACTGGTATTATATAATAATGGACGATTTGAACAACGCCAGCGGAAAAGAAATAATAAATCCTGTTATGTTTTTAATTTTATCTATAATCTAAATAACCAGTAAAAAAATACCAATAGCAAACACGACGTTTATGTGTTAAAATTTTAAACATGAAACGAATAAAACTTTTTGCACTGAACCGCCGTGTCCGCAAGGTTTACTATA
>WQYZ01000062.1 GCA_009780985.1 Oscillospiraceae bacterium
ATATGTGAGTATTGCCAATCAACGTAAAATTAATGCAGACAAATAATTAAAATTTTATGGTAATTTTTTCTTGTTGGATTGTATCTGATATTAGGCGGATTTCTGTAAATTATTAAGAAATCACAAAGATAACGGTTTTGAATATTATAATAATATAATAAAATGCAAAATTTATATTATTTTAGGTTTAAGATTGGAAGTGATTGTTTTAATGGGAATTTGCAATATTAACAAATGCGAAAGCGTATACAGTGCGGTTATAAAAGATGAAATGCAGAAAATAAACGTAAATTCAGGGTATTGTGCAAAATACAGAATACCGGATAATTGTACTGACAATTTTAATTTTGACGATGAAATCGGAATAATACGGGCAATCAAGAGAGAACGGAATTCAGTTGCGGCGAAAGCTGCGGAGGCTGCCGAAACCTTGACAGAGAGAGAAGATATACGGCGTAATGATTTTTGCCGTAACAGCAGACATGGATTTCTGCACTGTTTATTTTGCCGGAAATGCAGACGCAGATGCAGAGAAAATTTTGAAAATGGAAATGGAAACGGAGAAATAGAAATAATAACTGACGAATTTATAGACCACACAAATTGCTACAGATTTGTAAATCAAAGTTTTTGCGACAACATGATGGGAAAATCAAATATAGACATAACAAATTTAAATAATAACACGGCAGAAAAAAGAATCCAGATAGAACAAATTTTAAAAAAGTACGGCAAAAATATATAAAAAACAAAAAATATCTTGACATCAAATCCGCTTTGTAGTATAATACATAGAATATAAAAATATATTTTACAAAATTTTTCAAGGGAGGTATAAATTAAAATGGAAAATATTTATAAAATTAATCAAAAACTTAACGCGGGGATTATAGGCGCAACCGGAATGGTAGGGCAAAGATTTATAACTCTCTTGGCTGAACATCCTTGGTTTAATATAACCGCGCTCGCCGCAAGTCCCAAATCCGCAGGGAAAAAATACGCTGAAACAATCGAGGGTCGCTGGAAAATGACTACGCCGATACCCGAAAAAGTAAAGGATATGATGGTTTTCGATGCATCCGATGTTGAAAAAGTCAGCAGTCTTTGCGATTTTGTATTCAGCGCTGTCGACATGCCGACAAAAGACGAAGTAAAAAAAATCGAAGAAGCGTACGCTAAAACTGAAACTCCGGTTATATCAAACGATAAGGCGACCAGAGGAGTTCCCGATGTTCCAATGTTTATTCCCGAAATAAACAGCCCGCACGCGGAGGTTATAGAAGCGCAGAGAAAACGTCTCGGCACGAAAACGGGATTTATAGCAGTCAAACCGAACTGTTCGATTCAAAGCTATGTACCTATGCTCACGCCGCTATTAAAATTCGGGTTGAAAGAAGTTGTCGTTTCGACATATCAGTCAGTATCGGGCGCATCAAAAACGTTTAACGAAATGCCTGAAATTATTGATAATGTTATCCCGTATATCGGCGGCGGCGAAGAAGAAAAGAGCGAAACAGAGCCTATGAAAATCTGGGGAAGTGTGAAAAACGGCGTTATAGAAAATATAACAAAGCCGATAATCACGTCGCAGTGCGTGAGAGTTCCCGTATCAGACGGACATTTAGCAACTGTGTTTATAAATTTCGACGGCGCGAAACCGTCAAAAGAAGAAATAATCCAGTTGTGGCGCGAATTTAAAGGCGAACCGCAGGAATTAAATCTGCCGTCCGCGCCCAAGCAGTTTATATATTATTTCGATGAAATCGACCGTCCGCAGACAAAATTAGACCGCGATTTAGAAAATGGCATGGCAGTATCCGCAGGCAGGCTTCGCGAAGATTCTATATTCGACTATAAATTTATCGGGCTTTCGCATAATACGCTCAGAGGCGCGGCAGGCGGAGGGGTTCTCACGGCGGAGTATTTATATAAAAAAGGCTATATAGTAAAAAAGTAAATTCTTTTATATAAATAATTTTGGCGTATAAAAAGCGGCGTTATTTTAAGACATCCCGCCGCTTTTTTTGTTTTGGTTAATATGATTTTGCGTGTTTTTCTAATTTGGATATAACGGCTTTATAACGCTCGTCGTCTTTTATTAAATCGAAATCGTCATACGCTAAATTAACATACTGCATATCGTAACATTGATTATTTTTATTTCGTTCACCTTTTATTAATATCCTTGTTTCTCCCAAACCTTGTACCGCAAGACTCGTATGTTGCTTAAAATCCGCCAGCGCATCGAAATCCACGGCATGCTGCGCCGCCTTTTCCAAACAACTCAACGCATTACCCATATCGTTTATACCATAATAATTTTTGGCAAGTTCAAAATAATATCTACTCAAATCGAAATTATCAAACCCGTAATCGCCGTTTTCGTAAATTAAATCTAAAATGCCGATTGCTTTATTAATCAACTCTATTCTTTCAGATGAACCTGAGTTATACATAGAATTTGCCAGTTTATTAATATTATCCGCTAAAAATTGGGTAAAAGTAGCAATATTTTTTTTTAGCTGTTCGCGCAGTTCATCGCCTTCATAAATCTGCGCGAGGACAACATTGCTTGAAGAATGTGCAAGAGACAATTTTTTTGCTGTTTCAACGGCTTTATCTTTATTCCCCGCTTGTTTATAACATTGAGAAAGATCAAATAACGCCCCATTTCTTGTATCATCATCGGTGCTGTTTTCCAATATGCGCTCTAAAATAGTTATAGATTCAGGTAAATTATCTTTGTTCTCTTCAATATCTGCTAAATATTTCAGATATAAAGACGTAGCAAGCCGAAGTTGTAATTTATACTCGTGAGGAAATTCACGCACGGCATTTCTTAACATTTCCACCGCGTCATTCATATGACCGTTTTTCCATTTTTCTTCCATTTCATTTTGAATTTCTTCTATTCTCGCCTTGTCTTTTATTTTATCCACTCCGAGAAGCTCGTCCACCGTAATATTGAAATATGACGCAATGACCGGTAAAAGTTCAATATCCGGGCAGGTAGCGCCGATTTCCCAGCGGCTTATCGCTTGCGGCGACACATGAAAGATTTCGGCAAGCTGTTCTTGTGTAAGGTCTTTTGCTTTACGATTTTGTTTAAATTTTTCGCTGAAATAAATAGCCATTTTGTACCTCTCTCATTATAATAAATGATTTATATTTTAGAACCGATTCTGTTAATATTATAAATTATTTATTATACAAAGTCAACCAACCGTTTTGAGAGTTTTTATAAACTAAAGTGAGAACTTATTTTCAAAAAAAAATAAAAATCCGCGGAATAAAAAACCGGGATTTTTTTATATTCAAAAATATATGTATTTTTGTTCAAAAAGTTATTGTATATTAATTTATATAATTGCCGCCATATCGTAAAATTCGTAAAATCTATAAAAATGGAGAATTTTGCCATGTTGTTTAATTCAATAAAGTTTATGATATTTTTTCCCATTGTTGTAATTGTATATTATCTTCTGCCCAATGTGCGACTGCGGAAATATTTTCTTTTGGCGGCGAGCTGCTATTTTTATATGTCGTTTATACCTGTTTATATTTTTATACTTCTATGCAGTACGCTTGTAGATTATGCCGGCTCGAATCTGATGGCAAAATACGGGGTGAATAATCAAAAACTGAAAAAGTTTTTTCTGATTGCGCCGATTGTCATAGATGTCGGACTTCTGTTGTATTTCAAATACATGAATTTTTTCACGGGAATAATAAGCTTTTTCGGAGTAGAAATGGGAATGGCGGCGATACCGCCGTTCAATATAATTCTGCCAATCGGCATATCGTTCCACATTTTCCAGAGTATGGGGTATCTGATAGACGTTTACAGGGGGAAAGTCCAGCCTCAGAAAAATATTGCGACATTCGCTCTTTTTGTAATGTTTTTCCCTCAGCTTGTCGCGGGTCCTATTGAGAGAACGGAAAATCTGATGCCGCAGTTCGGTGAAAAACACTATCTGTCTTATATAAATCTTTCGCAGGGCGGACGGATGATGCTGTGGGGAATGGTGAAAAAAGTCTTTATCGCCGACAACCTGTCGCTGTTTGTAGACACAGTGTATAAATCCCCGCACAGTTACGGAACTTCTGCAATTTACATAGCCGTGATATTTTTCGCAATCCAGATATACTGCGATTTTTCGGGGTATTCCGATATAGCGATAGGAGCGGCACAGATTATGGGATTCAAGCTGATGAGAAATTTCAACACGCCGTATTTTTCTACGTCGATAACCGTTTTCTGGCGGCGATGGCATATCTCGCTTTCGACATGGTTTAAAGATTACATATATATTCCGCTCGGAGGTAACAGAGTCAGCCGTCCGAGGTGGTGTTTCAATCAGATTGTCACTTTTTTGATAAGCGGATTATGGCACGGCGCGAATTTCACTTTTATCGTATGGGGATTTATGCACGGTCTTTTAGGAGTGATAGAACATCTGACTGTAAATATACGGAAGAAAATATCGGGTTTTATCAGATTGGGAGTATTTAATTTTATAAAGACGTTTATATGTATTTGTTATACGTTTTGTGTGACTTGTATATTGTGGATTTTATTTCGGTCCGACACATTCGGCGACGCGTTTTATATCGTAAAACAGGTGTTTTCTGGACTTCCGAAATTTGCTTCAATAGATAAAACTGCGGCGTTGTTCACGAATATTCCCCGTCAGAATTTATATACGGCAATTATAGGTATCATACTGCTTCTGATAGTCGATATTCTGTGCAGAAAATCAGATTTCAGAACGGCGATTGAAAAAGTCCCGGTTTTTGCGCGAATACCGATATATTCTTTGTTCATTTGTCTGATTATAGTTTTCGGCGCATATCAAAGCAAATCGTTTATTTATTTCCAGTTTTAGAGAATAAAAAAGAGGCGAATTATTTTCATGAATATTAATATCAATGCTGCTAATCCCGATGAAAAAAGAATAAATAAACGGCAGGTTGTTTTTTTGATTTTAAAAATTTTAATAACAATCGCGCTTGTTCTTGCCGCGCTTTACGGACTGAATACGAAAATGGCGGATTTTCTCAGTGCAGAACAGGCAGCGCAGCGCACGCAGGAACAGGAAAATGCGCAGCTGCAGGCAGATTATGATATAGCAAACGCATATTACCCGATGACCGACCATTACGACGGTCAGTTTCAGGAAATATATGAAAAGAGAGTGAAAGCCGATTATATTTTTATCGGCACTTCGCATGTCACACACGGCGTCACGCCAGAGGAATTTGAAAAATCAGGGAAAAAGTTTTTTAATTTCGCACTGAATGGCTCAAACCCCACATATTATGTATGGTGGTATAACTCCGTTTTTAAGCCGAATAATTATCCGAAGCCCAAAGCGATTATAGTCGGCATGGACTGGTTTATGTTCGACACAGACTGGCTGTGGCGAACGCCGGAATATGATTTTAAATATCTGCGAACTCCCGGAAGTACGCCAAGCAATGTGGCAAATACGGACGTAAACTCGATCGCAGGGGCGGCGGCTGAAAATCCAAGCTCCAATTTATATAAATTCACAGGCAAATGGTATGATACCAATGCTATTGTTACATATATAACCAATAGGTTCTCAGTTTTTACATCAAGGAGCAGATTTATTGATTTGGTTCTCCCAGAAAAAAAAGAAGCGGCTGCATTTGTCCCCGAACAAAAAGACACAGGACGACCTACGGCGCCTATAATAGAGCCGGGAGGTTTCAGATTAGATCTGTTTTATAAAGGATATGTGCCGTATCAGGCGGATTACGATGGAAAGTCTGCGGGGGTTGTGAAAACAACTTTCTATCAGAAAGAGGAAGACGATTTTATATCTTTGATTGATGAATTTCAAAGCGAGGGGATTCCGCTTGTCTTTATTATGACGCCGGAATATCTGCCCGGCAGGGATGCGCCGCAATTTGACGATATGCTGAAAATAATAAATCAGATTGCGACTGAAAAGAATATTCCGTTTTTAAATTACAACACAGATCTTGTGTCCGATATAAATTACGATTATACCAATTATTCGGATTGGGGACATTTAGACGACAAAGGCGCGCACTTATTTTCGCAGAAACTTTACAACGATTTAAACCCTATTCTTCATTTTACAGATTAACAAAATAGCAGAAATAAAAAAATTATATCCCCGGCTTTATTTCCGGGGATTTTTATATGATTCAGTAGTTAAAAACTAAAAACAACATCTGTTTTCTCTGCCGCATTCTCTTCCTTCTCTTTCGCGGCAGCAGTTTCTTTCGATTCTCTTTTCGAATTTGATTTCTACATTTTCACAGCATTTGTCTCTTTCAGAGCTTTCGCAATCGAAATCCCTGTCAGATTCTCCGCAGCCACAACCGCAGCCGCAGCGTCTTCTTCTGCCGCCGCAGCCGCCGAAGCATCCAAATAAACCGCACCTGCGTCTGCGTCCGCAACCACAGCCGAAATCTCTGTCACAGTCAAAATCATTGTTAAAACAAGACATATAATTATACCTCACATTAATCGCATAATATAACCATATAAATATTTATGATAAAATATGATTACATTGATATTATATGAATAATAAACCGTTATTGCCAACAGCGGTTAACGCAAGTGAAGATTCAATAATTATTTTTAATTATTTTATAAATTTGCGTTAGAAAATAGGAGTTACAATCGTATATATTTATGACGCGTCAAAAATAACTTTACAAAATCAAGAAAATTAAGAGAGGAGCGGTTTATCATAGACTTGCTGAATATAAATGTGAAAGATATGGATAATACAGATAACGTATTGGAAGTCAACAACGGTTTTTATGACAAATATAATCCGCAGATACGCGCAATAGTCACAAGAATTCTAAATTCCGTAAATCAAACCCATGATATTGACGACTGTGTGAATAACGTATATTTGGAATTAATGGAGAATTTGCAGAAATACAACGAAACCCGCGGAAGCATGGCGGCATTTGTGACGATAATCGCGCGTTCCACAGCATTGGATTACTGCAGAGGCAATATGCGTAAACCCGGCGAATTAATCGGCGACGAAAAAATCGATTTTCTGAGCGAACCTATAGAATTTGAAGATAACGTCGAATTTAAGATGCTTGTCGAAAGCATACTCGAAAAATTGAACAAAGAAGAGCGGGTGTTATTCACTATGAAATACATACTGTTCTATTCGCCGGAAGAAATCGCAAAAGCTATGAAAATCAGGCGAAGCGCAGTCGATATGCGCGTAAGCAGATTAAAAAGCAAAATAAAAAACTTTTTGATAAAAGAAGGAGGAATAACGAGATGAATAAAGAATATTTCACTGAAAATATAAGCGACGAAACTCTTGCAGGATTAATCGACGAGACGTTGAATTATGAGAAAAGTAAAAAAACTAAGAAGATTACGCCGGCAAATTTGGTAAAAATATTATCGGCAGCGGCGGTAGTAGTACTTGTTATCGGAGCGATAAATATACTTCCGGGTTTCCTAAAAAACATGGGCGGTCCGTCTGACGGCGCAAATTCAGTTGTCGCAGGTACGAATACAGATACTTCAACCAAAGTTGATTCATTTGTTCCAGCCGATCCAAATAAAATTGATTTATTTGTTCCGGACACCGTAGAAAAGTCTTTTTTCGAAGATAAAGTTTTAGCGACTATCACAAATACAAGAGATTATAATACAATGAAATCTTATTATGCCCTTGTAGGTCAGTTTTATTTGCTCGCTCCAAATACTTCCGATAGAGAGATAAGTATGTTATTAGATATTTATAAAAAATATACCAATTTAACCGGCAACGATATAATTCAAATGTGCTTAGATAATAATATAATATCCGGCGACCCAAGCATTTACGCCCATGTTAAATTCGGAGCCACAAACAATACTTTGCTTCTTGATGTTGAATGGTATACTGCCGACGAATACGAGCAGGAAATTGCGGAACCGTATCAAAAGTCTGTTGAAGATTATAAAAAATCCGATGAATATGCAAATTTATCCGATAAAGAAAAAAATGCTTATGATACAAAAACTGACAATTATATCAAAGCGAATGAACAGGCGGTAAGCGATATAAAAAATAAAAACGAGTATGCTGCGAAAACTATAAACGGAAAATCCGCATATGATATCGGAGGTCTCTCTATATATTATTCTCTGCCGATAGATATATCTCAATATTTCGACGCAAATGGATATTATATCTTTAACATATATCCTTATTATCCTTCGGTATATTACTTTGACGAAAACGGCGTATCGCAATTTAAAGGTTTTGGCACAAATACAAACCATAATTTTGTAAGCTCAAAAGAAGAATATACTTCTGTATTGGAAAATGAAATAATCCCATACTGCGACGACCTTTTGGCAAAAGGGCTGATAACACAGGAAGCATATGACCGGTTTACAATAAAAGACCCCTTGGAATATTATGTTAATAGATATTTTAACTGATGCATCGCATTGTTTCGGAGTTTTAGCCAAAGCCCTCTATGCCGAACGCGTTCGGCGGAAAAAGGGTGGCACGCGAGAACTTTGCAGAGAATGATATTATTAGGTTAAACCGCGTGACGGGTGTTTTGTGGAATTTTGACAAAACACCCGTCGTCGCACCAAATTCGCCTATGGCGAATTTATAGCGACGCCACCCTCTTTACTAAAGAGGGCTTTTTGTATAAATCCAACGTTTATCTACAATTTCTTATGAGGTTACCCTAAGGTTTATTTTTTCGATATTGACAATTACAATTTATTGGGATATAATATACTCTATAATAAGTAAAATCCGAAGGAGAAAATTTATGAAAAAATATGCGCTTATGCCGATGTTAATTATATTTGCTATGATTGTTGTGATTATGCCGGCGTGCAGTTCAAATAATGCAAATGTTAAAAGCGATAATAATTCACAGTCTGCCGCGAATAATTCCGACGTAGCCGGAGCGGGCAATACGGAAGCTCTGACTGACGCATTGCCAAGCGATTTGAATTTTAACGGCGCTCAAATCAACCTGTTCATACAGAACGATTCGTGGAAACAGGAAGAATTTGTCGCCGATACAGAAACCGGCGACGTTATAAACGACGCCGTATACCGGCGCAATACTGCGGTAGAAGACCGTCTGAACGTCAAACTGAACATTATATTGGGACCGGGCTGGCAGAGTTGGGACTCTATGGCGTCACAGATACGCAAAAGCATCATGGCGGGCGACCAAAGTTATGATTTGATAGCGGGCTGGTCGGCACGAATACCGGCTTTAGCTCTCGACGATTTGTTTATGAATTTATACGACTTGCCGTATCTTGACCCGTCCCAGACGTGGTGGAATCAGAGTATGCTTACGGAAATGCTGCTCGGCGGCAAACTGCCTTTTTTATGCGGCGATATGACTATGTCTATGATTTCAAACTGTTCCGTAGTTTATTTCAATAAGTCGGTTCAAAAAGATTATTCCGTGCCGGATTTATATCAGGCGGTGACTGACGGTAAATGGACTCTTGATTATATGTACTCGCTGACAAAAGATATTTCAAAAGATTTGAACGGCGACGGCGTTATGGACGACAAAGATTTATACGGCATAGTTTTGGAACCGCTCAATACCGCGGACGGATTTATGCAAAGTTCGCATATACAAATGATTACAGACGATTCTTCGGGCATACCGCAGCTTAATATAGAACAGGAAAAACTCAGTAATCTTGTAGATAAAGTGTACAGTCTGTATTATGAAAATCCGGGGGCTTACGTCATGCCTGACCAAAGTAAATTTCCTGATTTGCTGAAGAACAATCAGACGTTATTAATGCCGGGAAGGCTCTCAGACGCGATAGTTCTGCGCGATATGGAATCAGATTACGGTATTATACCGTACCCGAAATACGACGAAACGCAGGATAATTATTATTCGCGTATCTGGGACGCTTTATCGCTGATGTGCGTGCCGATGAACTGCGATAAAACCGAAGCGGTGGGCGCGTTTATGGAAGCTATGGGTTCGGAGAGTTACAAGACCGTAACTCCGGCATATTTTAATATAGCCCTGAAAGACAAATACACAAGAGACGACGTTTCTTCGCAGATGCTGGATATCGTGCGCAGCGGCGCATATTTGAATTTCGCGAGCATATATAACGAAAGTATCGGTTCGCCGTGGTTTTGTATGCGGAATTTAATGCAGGCTAAAAGTAAAGATTTTGCTTCATGGTATGACAAGAACGAATCTATAATAGCAAATAAAATAGACGGCATTGTCAGTAAGATAAACGGATAAGTCAGATAAATTTATAATTTTTAAGAAAGGTTTTATGGTAAAATCATTTATGGAAAGAAAAAAATATGCGCTGGTAACAGGCGGAGGACGCGGAATAGGGCAGGGGATAGCTCTTCGGCTCGGCAAAGAGGGGTATAACGTCGCCATAACGTACCGAAATTCTGACGAAGGAGCTTTAAGGGTACAAAAAGCTCTTATTGAAATGGGTTCGGACACAGAGATTTTCCGCGCCGATATGTCGGACCTTGCACAATTAAACGCGGCGTTCGACGAATATGAAAAGCGTTACCAGTATCTGGATTTGCTTGTCAATAACGCGGGAGTTACTATGGCGGCTCCTTTTTTGGAAACAACTCCGGATTTATTTAACGCAGTCGTAAATACGGATTTGCGGGGAGTATATTTCATGGCACAAAGAGCGGCAAAATATATGATAAAACAAAACTGCGAGGGGTGCATAATAAACATATCGTCCAATCAGGGTATCGCAAACTTTGACCATTATTCGGTTTACGGCAGCGTCAAGGCGGCGGTGACAAAACTTACAAAACATATGGCAATGGAACTGAGCCAGTATAATATCCGCGTAAATTCGATTTCGCCGGGTTATGTTGACGTAAGCGGAAGAAAACATTCGTTTAATCCGGCAAATCCGTCGAGAGGCAAATACAGGGCAAAACATGAAACGCTAATACCTTTGGGAAGTTATGCAATACCCGAACAGGTAGCCGGAATTGCGGTCTTTTTAGCATCCGACGACGCGGTGTATATCACGGGGTCAAACATAGTCGCCGACGGCGGCGCGAGACTTCCCGTCATCATGGACGTGCCCGTGGATTGGCTTCCGGATTCCGTGACGGACAGGCGCAAATCCATTTTGAAGAAAGATGAAGGAGAAACATTAATATAAATTCGATAATTTGAAAAGAATAGAAGTGACAGCTTGATTATTCTCGATTCGGCGCGAAAACACGGAATATCAGATTTCGATCACGCCGATTTAATAACCAAAGAAAACGAAAAACTTCTTGAGGAGGTCTTATAAAAATGAATCTTGACTCGAATGTAATTTGGCGCAAGGGAAACGGAGAAATACCTGAACGCGCGAAACGTGTAGTTGAATCAGCACAGGATGAATTGTTGCTTATGTCGTTGCAACTGCCACCTGAAATTGTTGATATGATTCGTAGCAACGCCAGCGAAAACGCACAAACCATAAACGATTATATATCTGGCATTGTAGTCGGATATTTTAAAACTGCGTTGTAAGCGATAAAGCTACACCATAAGCATACTATTAAAATAACCTATCACAAAAAATAATAAAATGATTAAAGCGAAAAATATCGGAGGGATAAAACAGATATGTATAAAATAAACAATGATGTAATGTTAAAATTTTTTCAAACAAATAATGAAACAAAATTTTTTTACACATGCTGTGATATTGCAAATGCAGGCAAAGAAAGATATGGCATAAAAAGTGTTGAATTTTATACACAGAAAGAAAATACGCCCGGTTTTGAGTATGTAGAATTTATTGAGAATTTATTTAAAATGTTATTTGTCTATATAAATACAACATCCGATAATTTAATAGAATCGGCTTGTAAAAAAGCTACAGAAATATTTGATTTATATGATACTGTTCAAATTAGTATGCCGAATATTGATTTGATGAAAAATGATATTATTTTAAAATATTTCAATATATCGGATATTAATAAATCTGAACATGGTATTTACGCTCTTTTATCAAATAATAAACTGCCGAAGTTAAACATACCCGATAATGTGGAAATATCGATTGCTTCTTCGGAACAAATAGAAAAAATTAAAAGTTTAGATAATTTCGATAATGAAGAATGGGATTATTTGCCTCGCCAGTTGCCATATATACAGAGCCATCAATCTGAATTATTGATTCTTTTACATAATAACAATGTTTTAGCCGGATATTTACACGCAAATACTCTTTATAAAAATTTTTATGACATAGCCAATTTATTTGTTCATAAGGATTTTCGCGGAAATGGTTTTGGGATTTTATTGACGGTATATTATGCGCATTACTGCCTTAATAACGGATTTATTCCGCATTATGGGAGTGCCACATCAAAGTATTCTGAGAATGTCGCGATAAAAAGCGGCTTTGAAGAAATGTCTCGTTCCCATTATTTCAAAATCACAAAAAAATAATATTCGCAAAATTTATATTGAAAAAAGAAAGAAGTGGCATTTTATTTTGAAAAGAATGACAAAATATATATCAATAATTATAATATTTTTGCTTTTGTTTCAGAGTATTTCGGAACATTCTGTATATGCTGCAGCGACCGACGGCAACAATGACTTTTCCGATGTGCCCGAAACTCACTGGGCTTATGGATACATAAAAGAACTCAGAGAGCTCGGCATTACCGACGGGACAGGAAATAATAATTTTGGATTGGGGATGACTATAACACGGGCGGAATTTGCCGCGTTTATGTGCAAACTTATGGGCTGGGAAGTTGCCGTTGCTGATAACGCCGCCGGAAGTTTTGCAGATAACACAGATTCGTCAGTGTGGTATTTTGGGTTTATTGAAACGGCTCTGCAAAACGGGGCAGTTTTGGCGGACAACGATTATTTCTATCCGAATACGCCGATAACGCGCGAAGATATGGCTGTTATGATTGTCCGCACTCTGGGTTACGACGGGTTGGGAAAACAACTCGGTTATCTCGCACCGCCTTTTCCCGACGTGCAAAATAATGTCGGATATATAACAATCGCAAAAGATTTGGGTATCATCAACGGAATCAGCGACGCACAATTTGCCCCCGATGATACCGCTACGAGAGAACAAGCCGCCGCTATGTTAATCAGAATGTACAGTTTATTGGGAAATAAAGCCGATTTCTTAAACGGTTTTTACGCAATCAATTCTTACAGTCAGATAAGCGCGATAGACCAGCTTAACTCTGTATGTTTCGGCTGGAGCAGACTTGAACTCAATAATGGGATATTATCGCTGAATACTTCGGTATCAAATAATAACGAATACAATATTCCAAAAGGGTATCAGGAACCTATATCGCGGGCTGACGGTAAAAATAAAATGTTAATGGTCGCAGTTAGAGAATCAGACAATCAGGCAATTATTAACGACGATACTCTCAGGGATAATGCGGTTGATATAATCTCCCAAGCCGTTCTTTCAGACATAGGTCTTTCGTTTGACGGGGTTCTTATTGATTTTGAAACGTTGAAAGGGGAGCAGTCCAGAAATAACTTCAACAGTTTTTTATCAAAACTGAAAGAAAATCTTCCCGGTAAACAAATATATGTGACTGTACAGCCTCAAAGACGACCGGGAATTTCATACTACGACGGCTATGATTATAAAACTATCGGCGGCATAGCGGATAAAGTAATTCTTATGGCACATGATTACTATCCCAGAAGCCTCACATCTGACGACATGGCAAACGGTGTGACGAAAACTCCTGCGGCTCCTTTGGATGAAGTATATTACGCGATAAAATCAATTTGTGACCCTTATACAGGCGTGTCTGACAAAAGCAAAGTTTTGCTGCAGATTTCATTTGACAGCGTTCAATGGAAATCCGTTGACGGCAAAACAATAAATCAGACTCCATATAATCCCGCTTATTCCGCGATTGTGCAAAGAATACAATCCGGCGCAGGAATGGGATATGACGCTGTATCGCAGAGTCCGTATATCTCGTTTTTCAATAGCGAAGATCAAACAAACAATGTTGTTTGGTATGAGGATACAAGAAGTGTTGAGGCAAAAGTCAAACTGGCAGACCTTTTCGGTCTCGGCGGTATATCTTATTGGAGATTAGGTATTATACCGGACTTTCCAAGTGAGACATTTTTAGATGTTTTAGCCGGATTACAAGAATATTAAATAAAAAACAAATAAAGAGGGAATGAAAGATGAAAATCATAAAAAAAGTATTATTGGTACTTATTACAGTTTTGATGATTTTAACAGCGGCATCCTGTTCAAACAAAAACAATACGAATACCGATGGTACAACTGAAAACCTAAATACAGCGGATACGGCAGGAAATGAAACTGCGGCGGTAGAAACGACAACGGCAGTAAAAGATTCGCTGCCTGACAACATTGATTACGGCGGGTATAACTTCAGAATATATGTGCGCGACCGCGAACTTAATAACAAGGACTTTTATATTGAGAGCGAAACAGGCGACGTGCTGAACGACGCCGTATATAACCGCAATAAAAAAGTTGAGGAAAGGTTCAACGTAAACTTCACATTTAAATTTTATCCTTATGACGACTGGTCTGTTACCGATATAGCAAAAAGTATCAAATCAGGAGACGACGCGTTCGACATGGCAGCTATACACGGAGCTACTGTATGTGTGTTGTCACAGGCTGACCTTCTCGTTGACTGGCATGAAAATATGCCGTATGTGGATTTAACAGCTCCATGGTGGCCTGATGGTATAATCAACAACCTGTCGCCTTTCGGCAAACTCTACGGCGCGACGGGTGATATAAGCTACACATATCTTGATTATGCGGGTTGTATGTTATTCAATAAAGACCTGTTTAAGAATCTTGGCATTGATTATCCTTACGCCGATGTAGCGAACGGCACATGGACTATGGATAAGTTCATATCGATTGTAAAACAAGGTACGTCCGATTTGAACGGGGACGGAACTATAACGCCGGACGCAGACAGGTACGGATTAGATATCTATAACGCATGGGCTTATCCTAACGACGTATTTTATTGCGGAGGAGACCGGATTATATCGATGGGGGACGACGGCGTACCCGCGCTGACCATGTTCAGCGAGCGCACAGTAAGTATCTACGACAAATTTTTTGATATGATGAACAGCGGGGCAGCGCATGTAAATGAATTAGACGCAACGGATATCCCGTTTAAAGACGGACGTTCTCTTTTTTTAAGCGGCACGCTGGATTCTATTACGGAATACCGCGCTCTGGACTTCGACCTCGGGATTTTGCCGCAGCCGAAATATGACGAAACCACATCGAAATATTATGTGGAAGTGAATCAAAACACCAGTATGATTGTAGTTCCGGTTACGGCGAGCGATACCCAGAGAACGAGTATGATAGTCGAAGCGCTCGCTTCTGAAGGATACAACACGGTCATACCGTCTTTTTATGAGATAAGTTTGAAGACAAAACAGGCGAGGGACGACGAATCCGCGGCAATGCTGGACTATATAAGAGCCGGAGTTACATGCGACTACGGTATGTTCGACGTAAGTTTAGTCGGCAATTTGCTCAATTTCGGAGCGCAGCTCGTTCAGTCAAGCGGCACAAGTTTCACATCAATGTATGATAAAAATAAAGATGCGGTTGAAAACAATATAGAAAAGTTGAAAGCAAAATATGGGTATTAAAGATTTAAACATAATAAAAAGTAATTAAAGGAGTAGCAAAAAAATGAAAATCACAAAGGTTAGACGTATTTTCTCAGGACACAATATATACGCCAAAATTGAAACAGACGAGGGGATACATGGCGTCGGCGAAGGCACATTGAATTCGCGCGAAGCGGCAGTTGCCGCCGTAATTGAGGCAATCGAGCCGGTGATAACCGGACAGGACCCATTTGACATTGAACATATCTGGCAGGATATTTTCAGAGGCACGTTCTGGCGCGGCGGACCGGTACTTATGTCGGCTCTGTCGGCTGTGGACGCGGCATTATGGGACATCAAGGGCAAATCTCTTAATACGCCGGTCTATAATCTGCTCGGCGGCAAATGCAGGAATAAAATCCGTGCATACAGTCACTGCGGCGGCAATACCCCGGACGATTTGTGCCGCAACGCCGAAAAAGTTATAAAACGCGGATTTACCGTGCTTCGTATCTGTCCGCACGACGTAAGAGGCGAGGGATATTACGAGCCGGGCAAACAAGTCCGTTTAAGCGTGCAGTTTATGAAAGCACTGCGCAATGCAGTCGGCGACGGCGTCGATATTATATTCGAGTGTCACACGCGGTTTTCTCCGGCGCGCGCAATAGAATTGTCCAACGCAATCGCCGAATACAAACCGGTGTTTGTGGAAGACCCGATGCGTTCAGACAGCCCCGAAAGTTTCCGCGTATTGCGTTCGCATACCAACGTGCCGCTCGCAACAGGTGAAAAATTCGGCGGCGTATGGGATTACAAAACGCTCATAGAAGAAGATTTGATTGATTATCTGCGCACCGACATATGCAACTGCGGAGGAATAACGTCTATGCGTAAAATTGCCGCATATGGGGAAACGCACTACATGGAAATGGTTCCGCATGGTTTACCCAGCGCGGTTGGAATGATGGCGGCTTTTCACACGGATATGGCGACGCCTAATTTCTTTATGCAGGAAAGCGGGCTTTACGGCGAAATCGGTCCGCATTTGACTATTGACGCCGAATATAAAGACGGCTTCTTCACCCTCGGCAATTCGCCCGGACTTGGTATAACGCTCGACGAGAGCAAGTGTCTGCCATATTCCACATACGAACACCCGCACTGGCGTCGTGAGGACGGAACCGTGCAGGATTGGTAATCCCGTAAATAAATAAAAAAAGAGGATATTATTTTGGATGTCAATATTTTAATTAATTATATGAACGAACATAAAAACGATTCCATAATCACTTTACCTGCGGGATTATATAAAATGAATAGCGATTGCCCGTTCAGAATAACCGGCGAATTTTCGGATAAGATGGTAATCGCCGACGGCGTTGTGATTGAGCCGGACAATTCTGATTATCCGGCAGTTGTAATTGAAGGAGTAAGGAATACCGCAATAAAAGGATTGACGATTTTTGGAAGCGGAATCACCATAGCCGGAAGTAAAAATATAGTGATAATAAAAAATATTTTTAACAACTGTAAAACTGCGTTATATGACGATGGTACTCAAACGCTTTCTATAATAGATAATGAATTTAGCGGAGACGACTATCCGATACAATTACGAAACACTAAAATAGCTATTATCAACAACAATATTTATAAAAATAAAGGCGGAACAGAAAAAGCCGTTCTTAATATCGACGACAGCGCAACACAAATAGTCGGAAATGAAATACCCGGAAAAGGTTTAAAACACGGCGAAGTCGGTGTTGACGAATCAAGGCTTCCGCAAACCGATAAAAATAGATTTGTCGGTATAACCCGCAAAACTGAAATCGACGGTAAAAGTGTTTATGATTACATTATGACCGCATATAATAACGAGTGCGATTCTGTGATAATACCGCCCGGCACATACTTTATACGCGGAGAACTTTATAAGCCCCATATGGTGTTTACTAACATGAAAAGTACGGGGAAATTTACAATATACGCTTACGGCGTTCTTTTCGAGTTTGAACGTATAAACGGCACGGCGTTCTCATTTGTAAACTGTGAGGATATATCGCTAAAAGGTCTGACAATGGATTATTCTCAGGTACCCAATCCGCAGGGAATCATAACTGATATTTCAGCAGGCAGAATGACTTGGAAAGCGGACGACGGATATATACAAGATTTATGGGACGACAGTTTAGTTGAATATACTTCGTTCGGCGGAAATGTCGCCGAGGGTTACAGACCCGGCAGTGACGTTCCGTATACAGACACATGGTCGAATAAATCCGAAATGGAAAAGATAGGCGAAGGTTTATACACGATACCCGTCAAGTCCGGCTTGGAAGTCGGTGGGAAGATGATTTTCAGAGGGAGATTTGCTCACGTCAATCTGTTCAGCGGTTGTACAAATATAGAATACGAAGATGTGACTGTATTCGCCGGCAGCGGTTTCGGATTTATGGAGTCAGAGGGCGGTGGGAATTCACACCTTAACCGCGTGGCATTTACTCCCGGACCGGTTCCGCCCGGCGGAACGGAGGAAAGGCTTATATCAACATGCGACGCCACCCACGCCGTAAGTATGCGCGAGGGAATGAAAGTCACCAACTGCCTGTTTGAAAAAATGACGGACGACGCGACAAACAACTGCGGAAAATACGGCACTGTTACAAAATTTAATTCCAGTGCAAAAGAATTGATTTATACTGGCGGAACTGTATTCCAAAACGGCGACAGAGCGCTTATATATGCTATTGACGGGAAACTCCTCTGTGATGCAACTGTATCGTCGTTAAACGGCAGGAACTTAATTTTAGATAAATCATTCGCTTATGATTCAACCGTCAAAACAATTATAGAAAACGCTTCGGCAAACGGCAATAATTTCTTATACGACAACTGTCTTGTGCAGAATAACCGCTCAAGAGGATTTTTAATAAAATCGCCTGATGGCACAATCACAAACTGTACGCTTAAAGACAACGGCATGAGCTCGATTTTAATCTCGCCGGAAATAGCGGACAACTGGGGTGAATGCGGATTTACGTGGAATATTAAAATAACCAATAACCGAATTATCAACGGGGGATTCTTTACGGGAAGCGAACTTCACAGCCCGATAAATATAACCGGGGATAAATTTCCGTTGGAAGACTCGGCATATTACAATCACGGCAATATTTTGATAGATAAAAATGTCTTTGAAGGTCGTTACACTAAATACTGCATAACCGCAAACAGTATTGACGGCTTGAAAATTACAAATAACAAATTCGGCGTTACTAATCCAAAAGCGTCGGACGAAATTAAACGGCTGAATAATACTCAGCCTGTTATCAATGTTCAAGGCGCGCAGAATATCGAAATTTCCGGCAATACATATCCTGAAAATATCAAAAATAATCTGAACAAAGTAAATATCGGCGAAAATGTCATGAATATCCGAGGTACAGATATATTATGAGAAAAAAGGATAAAAAAGGTGATGTTATCCCACTTACAAAAGAACAAAAATCAAATGCGATCAATAAAATTAAAGAATATGCGGCGGAAAATTTTGAAATTGAAATTGGAAATCTACAAGTTGAGATTTTTCTTGATTTCATTACTAAAAATATTGGGATATATTATTACAATCAAGCAGTTGCAGATTCTTTATCTTTTATGACTGAAAAAGCGAATGATTTATATTTGTTAATGAAAGATGAAGAAGAAAATTGAGCATAAACGGAGAAAAAATATATGTTCACGGAAGTGAGCATAGAAAAAATCGAAGCGAAGCATTCCGTTAAAAATATCGTTTCGTGTAAGGTATTGCAAAAAGCGGGTCGATATTCGAAAAGCATGAATTTCTTCACAAAAGAGATTTTATAAGGGGCGAAAATAGGAAAATGGTAGGAAAATGGATAGAAGCGAACAAATAAAAAACATACAAAAAGAATATAACTTTCCTCTGGATATGCTTAAAGATTATATCTGCGAAAATACAAATATAAAAGTTGCAGAGTTCAAAAAAATCACAAACGGTATTGACAGCGAAATATATGACATAGGGCAATACATAGTGAAAATACGGCGGAAAACCCCAAATCATTTTTCCTGCGTGAAATGGGCTGCGGACAAATGCAGGGAAGTTGGCGTGAAAGTACCTGAGATTATTTACTGCGGTAAAATTTCAGATTCTGATAAACTTTTAGATATTATGATTGAGGAAAAAATACAGGGAACTCCGCTTACTCCCGATTTATATGAGGAAGCCGGAGCGGAGCTTAGGAAAATCCACAGTATAGAAGTAAACGGATTCTGGCGAATGCATGAGGACGGGAAATTTGATTTTGATATAAATGGTATCCGTCAGGATGGTTTGCAGTTTTTGTTTGAAAATAAAAACGACGTTATACCGCCGGTATTATGTCACGGAGATTACCGTTGCGACCATATATTATGCGGGGAAAACAATATCAACGGAATTATAGATTTCGGCGATTTCAACGGAGGATCCGTATATTATGATTTAGCGCATTTTTACGTATATTCTGCCGATAAAAAGTATTTCGGCAGGTTTATCAAAGGATATGGGGAAATAGATGAAAAAGCGTTGATAAAAAAAGCCGTTGAGTTTCTTACATGGGATTTAGAAGATTCAAAAAAAGACGGAAATAAAAATAATACGAAAATTATAGAGCGGAGATTACATGAGATGTTAGAAATAAATCGTATTTTATAATTATGGGAGTTTATGAATGATAAATACGCGATTAATTATGTTAGAGGGTTTACCGTCGACAGGCAAATCCACAAATTCTGACTTTTTACGAATGCAACTCGAACGAAACGGGAAAAAAGTAAAATGGATACATGAGGTTGCGCGTCCGCACCTTACCCTGTTTTTTTCAGAAGCTTGTTTTCGCCGCAGCGAGTATGAAGATTTTTTGAAAACCTATCCAGAAGCCGCTCATATTCTTAATAGCGTTGCCGTGTTCAGAAAAAGCACGGTAGGGATAGATTTGCTCGAAGTGCAATGGAATTATATAGACAGTATCAGCGAATCCGTTTATAAAGCGCTGCAAGAATTTGATATGTGGAATGCCACACTTGAAAAATATGCAGATTATGCTTTGGAAAAATGGGAGCATTTTGCTGAAAAAGCCATGCGGGATAAAGATACTATTTATATATTGGACAGCAGTATTTTTCAAGCGCAAATTTTCACTTTTTTGTGGGATAACGCTTCTTACGAAAAGCTTGAAAGATTCGTTAATGAGCTGTGCGAAATTGTGAAACCCTTGAATCCGTCACTCATATATCTATATCGGGAAAATACTGAAGATACGATAGAATATATTGAAAAAGACCGCGGAACAGAGTGTTTGGCAAAGGGGTGGGAAAGAGATAAAGCACGACCTTATTATCAGGACAAGCCTAAGGGCACAGAGGGATTCAAGCAATTTTTAATGGATTATGCGACCTCTGCAAAACTATTATTTGATTCGCTTGATTGCAGAAAACTATCTGTTGAAATATCTAAAGCAAACTGGACGGATTATGAAAACAAAATGCTTTCTTTTTTAGAGGTTGAACGTATACCAAGCCCTGAGTTTTTTCCGCCCAATGGCGTTTATAGAAACAAAGAATTTGACTATGAAATTATTGTAGACGGCTTAATGATAATAGATCCGGACGGAAATGAAAAAAAGCTTACCCCGAAAACAACTGACGAGTTTTATGCCGAATGTCTGCCGATGATTCTGCATTTTGAGAATTCGGAGCAGATAGTTATGACGGGTTCGCAGATAAACGCTCGTTGGTCAACAACAGGATTGATATATAAAAAATATGCAAGCCTTCATTATAAATCATAACTCGCTTTTAGAATGCCAATCACTATGTAGCGCGCCCCGTCAAACTCATAGGAACATGTAGACAATACAATTATTTTATCTCTATGGTCATATTTTACGTCGCTTGAAAAAGTTGTATTGTGAGCGGCATAAGATAAAAGCGAGTCTAAATTTGCCTCAAA
>WQYZ01000063.1 GCA_009780985.1 Oscillospiraceae bacterium
GAGAGACAATATGCCGTTTTTTCTCGCTTCATGCGCAATCGCCACCACTTCGGCTATATACTCCGGCAGATTGAATTTCTGCGGCTTGAAAATTTTCGACAGCATTTTCGGCAGACCCGCAAACACTTTAATCGGAAACATAAGCATCAGAGCCGCAAATGTTCCTCCGATTGTTATTGCCACCCCGCTCAGCACGAAAAAATTCGTGATCTGCGAAAGCTGTGCGCCGCCCCCTGTTATACCGTAAATAATAAATCCGGCAGCCGCTATAAGTCCCATTACAGACAGTATATCCATATAATTTTTTACTTTCCCTAACCTTTCACCCGTTTAAACTTTATACTACTCAACTACTCACTTCTGTTTCTTTTCATGTTCATCCCTGTCAAAATCATATGACTTATATACAATCTGCGGGGGAATCATTCCCACTTCCCTGTAATATTCTTTTATCCTGTTCAGCACTTGCTCTACGGAGTCGGAAATTATATATTTTTTATTGTTTATCAGAGTTATAACAGTATCGGGCGTCTTTTCCACTGTTTCTATCAGGGACGGATTTATATAAAATTCTTCTTTATTTAGTTTACTCACTTTTATCATTTAAAGCAATTCCTCCGGATTTTTAATACTAATTTAAACAAATCCCTATATACAGCGCATGTGTTACATAAATAACAGATACTTTCAGGGCATAATCCCATAATCTTCTCTGTTCGTTTTATGTAACACACGGCATTCGTAATTTTAAAAATTTAGAAAAAATATTTAGTCGTTATTTATTTTTATATTATCTCTTCAGATTTACGAGTTCCTGGAGCATTTCGTCGCTGGTTGTTATTACTCTCGAATTAGCCTGAAAACCTCTCTCGGTTATAATCATATCGGTAAACTCTTTTGCAAGCTCGACGTTTGACATTTCAAGCCCGTCTGTCTGCACTTTTCCTGTTCCGACCAATCCCGGTACCGCCATTGTCGGGTCTCCGGAGTTAGCCGTTACTTGAAGATATGTATTTCCGGCTTGCGAAAGTCCGTCATTATTCGGGAATTTATAAACCGCGATCCGACCGAGTGTAACTATTCCGCCGGCTGTGCTGTCATACGCTGAAATAAGTCCGTCGTTTCCTATGCTTATCTGTGAGTAGTGTCCTTGCGTATAAGCCCCGTCTACGCTGTCTGTTCCATTTAAATTTATTACCTCATCGTCAACTCCGGCTTGATAGGCTCCTGTAGTCGGATCAGGATCCTGATCCAAAACGCCGTCTGTTGCATTAATTCCCATAACGAAATTGCCCATACCGTCGACTAATCGTCCCAATGAATCGATGTTAAAATCCCCTACTCTTGTATAATATTCCACTATATTGGGAGCCTCGCCCGACTGGACTTTAAAATATCCCTCGCCGTCGATATAGCAGTCCATAGGTCTGTCCGTAGTCTGAGCGCCCGCGCGCGTATTCAAGACGTTAATTGAGGCAATCTTACTTCCGATGCCTATCTGCGACGGGTTCGTTCCGCCTTGTATCGGAGACTGGTCTGACGGCGTTGTCGGATTTTTGATTGTCTGGTACAGAACATCTCTGAACGTAACGCTGCTGCTTTTGAATCCTACTGTGTTTACGTTTGCGATGTTATTGCCGATGACGTCCATTCTTGTTTGGTGCGCTCTTAATCCAGCAACTGCGGAATAAAGTGATCTCATCATAATTTTTATTCTCCTTGATTCAATAAAATCCTTATTTTTATTATTCTTTTATTTTATATTAATTTTACTGAACCGCGATAATCAACTGAATTAATTCAGTATAAATTCCTCGGTATATCAGAATTTAATAACTTCCGTTTTTTTTGTTTATTTTTACAAATTTTTTTCGGTCCGGTTATATTATCACGGTTCCGTCGATTTTTGTAATGACGTTTTCTTTCATTTCTTCAACATTCATGGCAGTAACAACGACGTTGTTGTCAACGCTTACTATAAAAGCCGTATCGTCTGAAATCAGAAGCACATTTTTTATATTTTTCCCGGCTGCTTTTTTAAGCGCGCCGTCTATTTTGCTTATAAGCCCGTCGTCTATTTTTATATCTCTCTGCGCCAGTCTTTGCATTGCGTGTTTTGAAAACGTAATTCCCTGAACAGTTTTATTTATTTCGTTTAAACTGCTCAAATTTTTCAAAGCGTAGGTCTGTCTCAGAACATCTCCAAAAGATTTGCTGTCTTTACCGCCATTTTCAGGCTTCTCAGAATTTGCAGATTTTTCAGACGCAGGCGATCTGGTTTTAATATTGCCGACATTATTTAAAAATTTATTTACATCACTACTTACTATCATTTCTTTTTGTCATCCTTGCATATATAATTTAAGTTAAACCGGTACTGTCTGTAGTATCGCCGGTGCTGTCTGTTACATCCGTACCGTTTATGCTTACCGCCGTATTTGCGTCGTCATTTGTCACCGTATTCGCCGCAGCATTTGCGCTTGCGGAATCTGCGGAACTAACGTCGCCTACTTCGTATATATCCTGCGTTTTAAACCACGTGTTTCCTACTAAGACAAATGCATCCCCGCCGTTGAAATTGATTCTGTCCACTACCCCCTCCGCGCTTGTTTTTGTCCCGTCGTCTGTAACGGCTTCCGCCTTTACATATTTGCCCATATAGCTCATTGTCATAGATGACATAAACGCCGCCGTAAGTTCCTGCATAGCCTGCATCGATGCCATTTGAGCCATCTGAGCCATAAATTGATTGTTGTCCTGACCGCTGCTGTTTATATCCTGATTCTGCATTTGCGCAACAACAAGCGTCAGGAAATCCTGCATACTCATGCCGTTTGTCGAACTGCTTTGCGTAGTCGAATATTTGTACTGCGCATTTACGCCGCTTGCACTGTTTACGCTTGATACATCAGCCATATTTCCTGCTCCTTTCTTTTCCTTTACTTCTGATACTTTTTAACTTAATTGCTTGTATTAATATATATCGTTATAATATCCTTGATTGTTTAATTTCAAAATTTTCCAATTTTTTATTATCTTTAATATAATAATATATATTTTCAGCTTATTTTTATTATCTTATCATATCGGTAATTTTATACTTATATCGTTTTGTACACCAACCTCTGGCTTTTAAGATAGTTTATAATAACTGTGCGTTGTTGTTTATCGTCCGCGATTGCTCCCGCATTTGTATTGTTGTCTGAAACGCCCGGCACATTGATGTACCTGCCTGAGCCGTTTTGATTTCTGCCGCCGTTTGCGCTCGCACTTGCGTTTTGATAATTTTGATTACTTTGATTATTGGGATCATTCGTATTGTTTTGATTATAATCGAGATTACTTCTGCTGGTTACGTCGAAATTCGATAGGTTGAAATCGCGCGATGTCAGGAGTTCTCTCAAATTCGCCATTTGATTTACTATTTCCCTCTCCGCCGCCTTATTGTCAGTTATGATATTCAGACTTACGTTGCCTTTGTTATAAGAGACTTTTACAAAAAGCTCGCCCATCTCTTCCGGGAAAAGTTTCATTTTCAACTGGAATTTATCGCTGCTCTTTTGAATATTATTCGCTATAAGATTTGAGATTTCCTTTCCGGCATCTGTTATGTTGACTTTTGTATCTGCGCCGCCGGATGAATTATTCTGAACTATGCTTCTGAAATCTGTCACGCCGGACAGTATCTGCGAGTTAATGTTTGCTATAGATTCGTCCGAAGAATTTAACTGAGATTTAGATACGCCACTAATATTATCGTCATTAATATCAATATTTTTATATAATCCGTTTAAATTTTTTGAAAAATCTTCCGCCGGTAAATTTGCCGGCTGATTTATATTGTTTGTATCGCCCATATCTGCGGATATATTTTTATTTATGTTGGTGCTTATATTCAGCGGCGACACTTTTTTCATAGAGTTAAACATATCGATTATATTAGGTTTATTCTGGTTTGCCTCTGATTTGTCAGAAAATGCAAGCGAGACAATTTCATATTTTGCGTCGTCTCCCAGAGTCTTAGACAAAACGTTTTTTAAATCTTCTTCTCCGACACTGCCGGACACATAATTTACAAGTGCGTTTTTATAAGCATTATAACCGTCTGTTTTTTCCGTATTGTTTAAATTATTTATATTATCCGCGCTATTGTAATTGGAATTGTTTACAATTCCTGTATCGCCGGCTTTTTTATATACTGACTGCAATTCGGAATAGAAATCTGATACAGCCTTTTTTGCTTCTTCCGGCAGATCGTCAACCGCCCCGATTCTGTTATTTGCGAGCCCGTCTAACAACTTATTAGCCTGTTCAACTCCCATATTTTCCAAAGACGGCAAATTAGAAGATAAATTTGCCCCGGTGTCAGCGTCAATACTTCCGGCTCCCGTTAACTCTGAAGAACTAACCGTTTCGGCGGAATCAACTACTTCCTCTTCCTCAGATTGGGAAAGTTTTGTAATAATATCCTGGGGAACCCCCAGCATCTCCAATAGCTTCGCCATATCGACTTTTGTGTCTTCGTCATTGTTTTTCAATATTTCCGACACGGCATTTTTGAATTCGGATTCAACATCTATGTCGTCAGTTTTATTGCTCTTACCGTTCTTACTGGTATTTTCAGCTTTTTTGGCTGCTTTGCTGTCGCTCGAACCGTTCGCTTTTTTGCTGTTTATAAATTTATTTAATTTAGATACGGCAGAATCATTAAAGTCCGCGTTTTTATTGTTATTTACATTTTTATTTTGACTTAAATCGTTTGGCTTATTTAAGATTTTACTTCCTGCATCAAATTTTGATCTGTCTAAGCCGAACGACTGCAGGATATTTAAAAAAGATATAATATTGGAGTTTCTGTCAAAATTTAAACTGTTTTGATTTACAGAATTTATACCTGGCAGATTCGATGGAGTAGATTTGGGTTTAGCTGAAACACTATTACTCATTACATCCATTTTTCTTTTCACCTCCTTATTTTTTTTATTTCCTGAAAATAATAAACGCAGAAAATATGATTTTCTGAAATATTATCTCATTTACACTAATTTATATCGTCCGATATACTTCATTTGTTTAAATATTTTTTAAGATATTTTTGTTAACTTTTTCTTTATATATCTTTTCTATTATGTTATCATATTATTATATTTATTATTTCTTGTCGTTTGTCAAACTCTGATACGACACAAATTCCTCTATAAACGCTTCGTTTGATTTATCTTCGCTTTTTTTATACTTTTCAAGTTTCGTTTCTTTAAGTTTATCAAGGATTTTAGCGTCTTTAATTGCGTTCATCACCACATTCGTCTGCCTGTTTATAAGTTTCTGCTGCGTTTCAATCTCTTTTATTTTCCGCTCTATGCTGTATTCTAAATTTTCCATCATAGCGTGGCTTGATCTTATCTGATGTACGGTGATACCCCTGCTTGAAAGTTCTTCAAATTCCTCGGATATTCTCTCATAATCTCTGTTCAGGGCTTCAAGCTCGTCCAAAAGTTTCAAAAGATGACCGTTATAGCCGGATAATACAGTTTTTTCGTAACTTTCCACGTTCTTTCTGTATTTCAGAACATTTTCCAAATTAAATTTGAATTTTTTCATATCAATATTTATCCTCCTCATTGAGGTTTCAGAACATATCTGTCTGTATAATTCCTATCGTAAAGTGTCCGCCATAAGTTTTACCGTCTTGTTATAGTCAAAAACTTCCATGACTTCCTGTTTTAAAAACGCGTTTATTTTGTCTATCTTATTAATTGCTTCTTCTATTTTGGCATTTGATCCTTTTTTATATGCACCAGTATTTATCAGATCGTAATTCTGATTGTATGTTGACAGCAACTCCCTCATGTCCGCGTTAAGTTTGAGATGTTTAGCGTCCACTATATCGTTCATAAGACGGCTTATACTGCCGAGTATATCTATTGCGGGATAATGGTTTTTCATTGCCACATCTCTCGATAAGACTATATGACCGTCGATTATACCTCTGACTGTATCTGAAATAGGCTCGTTTACATCGTCTCCCTCAACAAGCACGGTATATATCCCCGTAATTGAACCGACGTTGAACTTCCCCGCCCTTTCCAATAATTTGGGCATTTCCTTGTAAAGCGACGGAGTATAGCCCCTTGCAATCGGGGGCTCCCCGACTGCAAGACCTATCTCTCTCTGCGCCATTGCAAATCTTGTTAGGGAATCCATCATCAGCAGAACTTTTTTGCCTTTATCCTTGAAATATTCGGCGATCGTCGTCGCTGTCATAGCGCATTTCAGCCTCATCATAGCGGACTGGTCAGAGGTTGCAATTACCAAAACAGAGCGGTCCATTCCCTTTTTCTTCAGGTCGCGTTCCATAAACTCCCTGACCTCGCGCCCTCTTTCCCCGACTAACGCGATAATATTTATATCCGCTTCGACGTTTCTGGCAATCATGCCGAGGAGCGTGCTTTTTCCGACGCCGCTCCCGGCAAAGATTCCCAATCTCTGTCCCTCTCCGCACGTCAGCAGACCGTCTATGGCTTTTACTCCCATTGTTATTCTGCTGTCAATTCTCGGTCGGTCCAGAGGATTTGACACTTTATTCTGTACCGGATAATACTCGCCGGATTTTATTTCTCCCTCCCCGTCGATAGGATTGCCTATGCCGTCGATGATTCTGCCCATAAGCCCGTCGCCCACAGGGATTCTCAGAACCGCCCCTGTGGATTCGACAATGCTCCCCGGACCTATGCCGCTTATATCCTCAAAAGGCATAAGAAGAACTTTCTTCTCCCTTATTCCTATCACTTCGGCTTTTACTCCTTCGTCCGCCGCTTTAGCGGCTCTTGACGGATACACTAAACACAAATCCCCGACGTTTACTTCCGGTCCCGAGGATTCTATGGTCATTCCGACTACTTTTTCTATTTTACCGTAACAGGTGACAGTTTGGCTGTAGCGTATCGCGTCTCTGATTTTTGTTTCCTTGTCTTTAATTACAACCGGCATATTTCTCCCTTTACATTTATATTTATATTATTTTGCTATAATTACGGCACAGGAGCGAATTCTTCCCGCATTTTATCGCCTGAGCTGCCATTGTCAGTATTATCATATTTTATATCGCCGTCATAATTTTCGCTGTAACCGTCATTATACGGCTGTTCCGAATCAGTATATTTATCGTCGCCGACATTGCCGTCATTATTCATACTGTTAATATTACCGCCCATCCCTGACGGAGGTATTATTTCTTCGGAAGATTCCAAAACTGATAAATTTTCTTTCATCTGCGAGATGATTAAATTGATTTTTTCCTGCTGTACGGCGTAACTCGCATCCGCAAGAGCATTTGCCGTTTCGACAACCATAGTGCCTTTTACCGCATTTTTATCCGGCACAATTTTAAAATCATTTATATTTGCCACCTGAGAACGGAATAAATCTATATTTCTCAGCGTAAAGTCTATTTGAGCCCCGCTTACCGTTACTGTCACAAAACTCTCGGTCTTTATATTTTTAACCGCGTCTGCAAACAGTTCAACTAAATACTCGTCTTTTTCATCTATTTCTTTATGCAGTATCTTACTTGAAATATCAGAAATCATATTAAACATCCCGTCCTTAAATTCATCAAGCATCTTATCCTGCATTTTTTTTATAGAATCTACTAAAATTTTTATTTTCAGCAGCGACGGCTCAATTATTTTTAAAGCCTCGCTTTTGCCCTCTGAGTAACCGTCGTTATACCCCTGTGTAATTGCTATATCAAGTTCCTGTTTAGTGCTTTCCAATGTATGGCTTATAATAATTTCCGCCGTTTTCTGAGCCTGCGCAATTATTTCCTCTCCGATTAATTCCACGGTTTCAACTTTTCCGCGTTCTGTTCTGACAGGTTCGCGGTAGTTTGCATTTTGATGAATGTGATGATACGGGCTGCCCTGATTACTGCGGTTATTATGGCTATTTTGAATACTTTGCCTGTCGCGGCGGTCTGAATCCTGAGGAATATCCTGCGCGTCTGATTCAGGATATTCTGCGTTGTTTTTATCAGATTCATCCGATAAGTCAGACAAATAAGGCGAACCGGATAAATCTGATAAATCCGTCGTACCCGCTGATGTTTCATCAGTGTTTTCAGAATTGCTGTCGGCGACTTTATTGATATTGGAAACAGGTATAGTATATCTCCCCTCGTTCAGCACAACTCTGTCTTTCTTTACTATTTTAGACAAACTCATCATCCTTTCCGTGGGAAACTACGATTTCGCCCATCTCTTCGAGATCCCTGATTTTACTCACGATTCTCTGCTGCGCCGCCTCAATATCCCTGTGACGGATATTTCTCAGATACTCTATATCCTCTTTTACCTGGTCCACAACCCTCTTCGACATATTTCGGAAGAATGTATTTTTAACTTCTTCCGTAGCCGTTTTGAGCGCGATAACTATGTCTTTCGGGTCAAGCTCGCGGTTCAGTCTCTGCATCGCCATATCGTCGAGAGAGACAATGTCCTCAAATACAAACATCAGTTTGCGTATTTCGTCGGCAAGTTCAATATCCCTTTTGCCCAGTGTGTCGAAAATATATTTTTCGGTGCCCCTGTCCACGGAGTTGAGCAGTTCCGCCGTGTATTTCACCCCGCCGAGATCCGTGACTTCAGCCACTCCAAGAGTGGACAGCTTTTTCTGAAGGGCGGTCTCGACTTCTTTTATAATATCGGGGGACGTCCTGTCCATCTTGGCGATTCTTTCTATAACTTCAACCTGTTTTTCCTTTGACAGCATACCAAGTACGGACGACGCCTGAAGTTTTGTAGCGTGAGACAATATCAAAGCTATTGTCTGGGGATGCTCGTTCTGTATAAAACTAAAAAGCTGTTTGGGATCTACTTTTTTCATAAAGTCAAACGATTTATTCCCCAAAGAAATTATAACTTTGTCTATAACGTTGCGCGCATTCTGAACCCCGAAAGCCTTTTCCAAGACGTCTTTGGCATAATCGACGCCGCCCTCGACAATAAATTTCTGAGCAAGACACATCTCGTAGAACTCGTTAAGCACTGCGTCCATGTTTTCATTGTCAAGTTTAGGCAAAGTCGCGACTTCCAATGTCAGCGTTTCTATCTCGTCGTCTTTTAAATTTTTATATATTTTAGCGGCGTGATCCGTGCCTATGGCAACCATAACGGCGGCGGCTTTTCGTTTTCCTTCTATCTTTTGCAATTTCTGTTCTTTCGGCTCTTTTTGTTCTTTAACGTTTGTTATTGCGTCAGCCATTCGGTTGGTCCTCCTTAATTAAAGTTCTGATAAGCTGGGCTGCAATCTCGGGATTCTGATCGGTAAACATTTTAATCTGCCGTTTAAGCATCTGTTCTTTAGCTTCAATAGGCGTAATTTCATCCTCGTCTCTGTCTTTGTCAGAAGAATATGCCGCATGTTTTGCCAAAGCCATTCCTAACGAATTTGCGTCCGAACCCATTACTCCGTCAGCGGCGAGAAGAGCATTCTCTTCTTCCATTTCCGATTGGATTCTCCTGCGTCTGCTGTTTTTAGCCAGTATAATTACAATTATTACCAATATTATCAGTAAAATCACGCCGGCGCCCGCCGCAAGCAATAACTGGAACGGCGACAATCCAAAGAATTCCGGAACGGTTGCCGTTGTCTCGTCTGCCGGCGCGGTTCCCTGGAACGGCATTTCCACGACAGAGATATACTGCCTGTAATAGTCCGCGTTTAACACGTCGCCCGGCTGCATATTTTTCATAGCGATATTGTTTATTCCCGTTGCCGTCGCAAGAGCCATTATCAGATCGTCCTCGACAAAACCGTCCGGCTCGTTATTGGAATCCACTACTACGGTCAATGACATATTTGTTATATCCGGAGACGTCCTTTCCATCTGCGTCAGCACGTAATTTGCAAGATATTCTTCGGTAAGATGATTATCATCTGAATAATCCCCCGTTGTTGTGTCAACCGGAGCCTCGTAATATCCGTTCGCATCCGTATTCGTGGCTGTTCCGGCGGCTCCGGCGGCATTCGGGTCGGAATTGCTCGTAACCGTCCTGTCTGTGGCCTGCGAGGCGAGTATTCCTGATTGAACCCCGTTTTCATCGACGTTTGTCCCCGTGTAATTTTTTGCTTCCTGTACGAACTTGTCAAAATCGGCGGTTACTGTGGACGCGACTCTAACCCCGTCGGCGCCGAAAGGTCCCGCGAGGATATCCATAACTTTTTGATTTATATAGCTTTCTTTCTCAAGCTCGTAATTCTTTTTAATATCCGCAACCGTAAGCATACTTGAGTCGGTGGAATTTGAAAAATCATTAAGAATTTTCCCGTCGCCGTCGGTTATAGAAATATTGTCCTCCGTCAGACCCTCGACGCTCTTCTCAATGATAAGCTCTATGCCTTTGACAGTATCCGTGGAAAGAGTATACCCCGGCTTGAGATGCAGAAGCACAGCCGCCGTAGACGGCTGCTGCTGACTTAACAGAGTATTCATGGAGTTGTCCGGGATCGTCAGGTTTACAGCGGCGTAATCAACTCCGGTGATTGTGTTGATTGTCGCTCCCAATCTGTTTTCCAAATCCTGCTGAAGACGTGCTTTCTTATCCGACTCCGTCTCAAACATGCCGCCGCTGGGAACCGTATCGTATACTATTTCCCCTTTTTTCGGATAACCCTCCGCCGCAAGAGCCGCAATGGCTTTTGCCTGGTCGTTCTCTTTGAGAGAGATTGTCCTTAACGCGTTGTCCCATTTGTATTTTATCTTGTAACTGTTCAGAATATTTATGATTTCGCCGGCTTCCTGGCTGTCAAGGTTAGTATATGTCATGGCATACGAACTCGCGTTTAAGATTGCGGTCAGGATAATCAGGAAAAGTATAACGCACGCGGCAGCGACGCCTCCGCGAACTTTTGTCTTTCCGGCAAGATTTTTCCACCAGTCTTTTACTGCGTTCCAAATCCCGCTCACTGAAAAGTCATTTATTTTAAACTTATTTTTTTTTGCTCCGTCTCCGGACTTTACATTTGACTTAGGTATGCCTGAATTACTGCCTGTATTATTGGATTTGCCAGACTTATCGGCATTATTTTTATCCGTAAATTTTTCTAAATTGTTAAATTCGTCGGAACCGACAAATTCGTTCATATTGTCGGAGTTATTAGAATTGTTAGAGTTTACAGATAACAAGTCGGCATCCTCGTTATTTATGACGGCATTGTTATTGCCGTCAAATCCTTCAGGCGACATTCCGTTTATATTATTGTCCATACTAACTCCCTACCATTATTTTTTTATTCATTAATTTTTTTTCTTCCTATACTGTTGAACTGTTGTCATACTAAAAATTAATAATTATCAACTATTAATTTTTAATTATTTTATACATTCATTCTCATTATTTCGGTATAAGCGTCCAAAGCCTTATTTCTGACAGCGATCATGGTTCTGAGAGCTAAATCTGCTTTGATTGCATTTATTTGTATATTCTGCAAATCCGCGTCGCTTGTAAGTCCCATCGCCAGATTTATGGCGTCGTAGTTTGTCTGCGCATTTGTTTGAGTTGTATCGTTCATCATACTCTGCAGCATATCGGAGAACGACATATTACTGCCGTTATCGGTATTACTGCCATATGTTTGGCTTGATTTATCAAGCGAGCCTATCGGATTCAGCAAATTCAGCGTATCAGGCGTATTTATTGAATATTCCGAATCTAATGCATTTGATGAATTTGCCGCGCCTGTAGAATCAAGCGAATTTAACGCGTCAAGCGAGTTAATCAAACTTGATACGCCGCTCGACGAACTTGTTGGACCTGAAGAAATCATAGAGTTTATTGAATTTATTGAATTGATAGAATTAATAAGACTAACTGGTGTTACTGACATTTTAAATATACCCCCATATATTTTTTACATTCTCACCTATATACATCATTTATTTTATTTCGAGAGCCTTTGAAGCCATAGCTTTTATTGCGTTCACCGCCTGGACGTTCGCTTCGTAAGAACGGCTTGCTCCCATCATATCAACCATCTCCTGAGTCATATCCACATTGGGCATCTCTACATATCCGTCTGCGTTCGCATCCGGATTCTCAGGGTCGTAGACCATTTTCCCCGGCGTCGGGTCGTCTATAACTTTCGTTATTTTAACCCCGCCGTTTCCGTTTATATTATTGTCTGACAAATTATATTTATTTTTCACAAAATTTCCGCTTGTCTGCGGGCTTACTCCGTTAAGCGCGTAACCTCCCAAATTCGGCTTGACAAAAACCGCTTTCCCGTTATATGCGACGTTTGCATCAGTGCTGTTATTGTTTTTACCGAGATAAGTAAAATAACTCAGATAATCGGTAAAAGTCGAATTTGCATTATAGCCGTTGTAATCTGTGGATTCCTGAAATACCGGCACCTTTCTTTTATACGGACCGCCGCTTTCAGTTCTTGTCGTATCGACGTTCGCTATATTCTGCGCGATTAAATTAAGCCTGTACTGTTCGGCAGTCAAAGCGGAACCTGAAATATTCAATGCGTTTAAGAACATTTAAACAACCCTTTCCTTTCATTTTTAACTATCCTGATTATTCTTTATTTCTTTTTTAACATTTCTTACTTTTTCTTATTTCCCTATTTTTCTCCTTTACAATTATTAATTAAATTTACTACCTTACCCTCTTATTATCTTTTCCCTCTTTACCCTTTGCCCTCTGTTACAGCGTATCTTATAAGATTATACTCGTCTGTAAGTTTTTTCACCATGTAACTGTATTGCAGCTGAGTCCTTGCAAGTTCTAAGTTTTCATAGTCGATATCTACGTTGTTTCCGTCTACTTTTGTCTCTGTGGAATTATCCGTATATACTTTCGGCTGTACGGAATTCAGCAGGTCCTGAACTTTTTGATTGCTGTCTTCTCCCGAGTATCGCATAGCAACGGCGTAAGATTTGTTCATACTGTCGAGTTTTTGCTGGAGTATAGACTCAAATTCAACCTTTTGAGCCTTATAATGCGGAGTGTCGACGTTCGCGATATTCTGGGCTGTCACATCCATTCTTTCCCACATAACGTCGAGACTTTTCTGCATTAAATTGAAGGTCGGAGTGTTAAGAAAATCCATAATTTTTCACCTCACTTAATTTTTACTTCTTTATTCCTAATAAAATCAGAAAAACTATTCTGACTACTATATTCTATCACGCAGTTTTTATTTTGTCAATCGAATTAAACAGCGTTTTTGGCTTTATTGTAAACTTTTGATAAAATTTCTATTAAAAACAATAAATTCTACAATCTTTTTGACGATCGTAGAATTTATTAACATTTTAGTTAAATATTATAAACATTTTATTTATTTTTACAATTTTTTGAATTATTTATACATTAGCCCTATTATTAAAATCCAAAAATTAACTTTTACTTTTTTATTTAATATAAATTTAAATTAATTTTTCGGTCAAACTCACGTTATTGTTAAGATATTGTTTATTTTATCTAACCTGGGATTGGCGTTACCGTTACTACGCAATTTGCGATAAAAGCGCCGCCTTGCGATGTCGCAACTGTGACTGTGATAACGGCTGTTCCTATACTTTTTGCAGTTATTTTACCGGTCTTGTCTACATCTGCAATACTTGGGTTTTTGCTGCTCCATGCCACAGCGGCTACGTTTGTTGCAGTAGACGGATTGATAGTTAATATTAATTGTTCCGACTGTCCCGCAGCCATACTCAAAGAAGTTTTATTCAAGGATATACTGGTTACCATGGGATTTACGGTTACAACACAAGCCGCACTATATCCGCCGTCTTCCGTAATAACAGTGATTACCGCCATACCCGGAGCCACTGGCGTTAAAACGCCATTGCTGTTTACAGTCACAATGCCCGCGTTGGTGCTGCTCCATTTTACATTTTTGTTTGCCGCATTTGCCGGATAAACAGTTGCCGTTAATTGGTCGGCGCTTCCCATATCCAAAGTTACGGACGTTTTATTCAAAGTCAGCCCTGTCACAGGAACGCTCTGCGGATTTACAGTCACTGTGCATCTCGCGGTTTTTCCGTTCGCTGTCGCTGCCGTTATTGTCGCTGTTCCTGCGGAAACCGCCACTACATAACCGTCGTCGTATACCCATGCAATATTTGTGTTCGAAGACGTCCATGTCACACTTTTGTCCGCGGCGTTAGATGGCAAAACCGTCGCCGTCAATATAAGCGTTTCTCCTTTGTTAATTGCCGCAGAAGTCCTGTTAAGCGAAATTCCCGCCGCCGCAACCGCCGGCGTTGTCACAGTCACCACACATTTCGCGGTTTTTCCGTTCGTCGTCGCCGCCGTTATTGTCGCGCTCCCCACAGATATGCCCGTCACATAACCATTATTATTCACTTGCGCAACATTTGTGTTTGAAGAAGTCCATGTCACATTTCTATTTACGGCGTCATATGGCTGGACTGTCGCCGTCAATACAATCGCTTCGCCTGCTTTAATTGCTGCCGATGTCTGACTGAGTAATACTTCCGCTGCCTGCTTAGTGGCTGTGAACCTTGATTCTCTTGCCGCGCCGTCCCAAAAAAATGTACCGTAATCCTTCAAATCGCCGAAAAATATAGCAAGATTGCCTTTGATGTTGAAACTCTCAACCTGTTTCCCGTTTACATATGCAACTATATCCGTATATACATATTTGAATGCGACTGTTCCGGGTCGGTTATTATTTTCGTCAAATTGTGTTATCGGGGTCATTTGTTTGTCAGGATTGTACGTCAAGGTTGCGGTCCTTGTTTTGTCGTCATAGGATGAATCAAACCCGTAATTTGTCAGATCCTTTATGAGTACCGCAGATTTATCGTTGATATTATAGCTGGGAATTCTTTGACCGTTGACGTAAGTTTTGATGTCCGTGTTTAATACATTTCCGATTTCGTCGCCGATTTTCAATGCGGCTACGTTTACAAAAGATAAAGCCGAAATTATCATAGATAATAAAATTATAAATGAAATTTTCCTTCTTTTGTTCATACTAAAATTTCCTTTTTTTAAGTTGTTCATAAACTAAATACCTCTTTCATATTTTTTTATAAGTGTTTTTGTTTACCTGACTTTTTATCAGACTTTGTTAAAACTATCTGTTTAGACGTATAAAACTTCCATTTTGTTCCATGTTTTTAAAATTTTTAAAAGTTATTCTTTCATGTTCAAAATTTTAATTTTCTACGCAATATTCAAGAGCAGCTTATGGCTTATAACCTTATACATTAGACGACCCAGCCAAATCAATTATTTTTTCCACATAATTTTCTTTTGATTTGGAAGTCGCAATCCTCTTTTTAAGTTCCTCAAGGTACAAATCTTTGTCGATAGGCAGATTTACCCATGAATCGAGCCATGTTGAGAGGTATATGGAATTCGATATAGTGAGGCTCTTTATTCCCTCGTATCCATCCGCAATAAGCGGTTCTTTGTACAATATGTGATTTACGACGTTCTGCGTTATTTTCCTGTGGTCGTCCCAGCCCTCTTCTCGTTCGATTTCAATCTCAATCTTTTCACATTCCGGCTCACCGAGACCGCTTGCGTAAGCTTTATTAAATTCGCTCTCCGGCATATCATTTTTATATAAAGTTATTTTCCCGTTTTCATAAACAATCTTCTCGCATTTTGGCTGACCGAAACCGCCCGTGTAAGTTTTATTGAACTCTGTCTCCGGCATCTCGTTTTTATATAAAGTTATTTTCCCGTCCTCAAAAATCAGCTTGCCGTTGTCGCCGGAAACTTCCAATCTGTTTGTTCCGGGAGTTTCGCCTGTCGTCGTCATAAGAACTCCGGTTGCGCCGTTTTTGTATTCCATGTACGCCGTGACGTCGTCCTCGACTTCTATATCCCTGTATTTGCCGAAAGCGCAGAAACCGCGTATTCTTTCGGGAAGCCCGAAAAACCACTGCCACAAATCAAGGTTATGCGGACATTGATTTATCAGAACCCCGCCGCCCTCGCCGGACCATGTTGCTCTCCAGCCGCCGGAATTATAATATGACTGAGACCTGTACCAGTTTGTGACAATCCAGACTATGCGCTTCAAATCGCCCAGTACTTTATCGTCCATCATCTGTTTGATTTTTTTGTGAACGGGATGCGTTCTCTGCTGAAACATTATGCCGTATGTCAGACCGCTTTTCTTTGCAAGCTCATTCATTTCCTCGACGTTTTTAGTATAAACCCCTATAGGTTTTTCCGACAAAACGTTTATTCCCTGTTTTAATGCGTCCATCCCGATTACCGGGTGAAAATAATGAGGCGCCGCTATGATTATCAGGTCTGCGACTTTACTGTCCAAAAGTTTTTTGTAATCGTCAAAATACTGTATGTTGGGAGCATTTCCTCCCAAATCCGCCTGCGCTTTTTCTAATTTTTCGGGATTGTTGTCGCACAACGCTGTAATTTCTGCGTCTTTGATTTCGTTTTTAGATAAATATCCGGCGTGGCCCGAACCCATATTGCCGTAGCCTATTACGCCGATTCTGACTTTTTCCATAAAACTATTAACTCCTTTCGATTTTTAAATTTTTAATAATTATATAATAAAATAAACAGCCAAACAAGTATTTTTTGTAAAAATAGCAAACTTATTTTACTTGATTTTTCCAGTTAATTGTTTTTAACTCTTTTATATTGGCAAAATGTTTCGTGTTATTAGTTACCAATATATAATCGTTGATTATACAGAACGCCGCTGTAAAAATATCTGATTCTTTGCCGTCTTTGCCTATAGGCGTTCCATCCGATATTAGTTTCACATATAATTCAATAGATTTTTCCCATATTTCTAATGTCATTTCGTTTTTAACGCTATTTTCATATAACTTTGTAAACTCTCTTAATTGAGTAGTGGCGTTTCTTAACATTATCCAGCGCTTAACTTCATAATAAACAAGCGGCGAATAGAATAAACATTATTTTCATATAGAATATTTTCTAATTTTTCCTGAATATCTTTGTTATTTTTAAGAAAATAAGAAACAATATCACTATCCAATGCGTAAATCATAATAGCTCTAATTCCTCCGGCCTTCTTAAACTTATGCTTTTGTTTAAAATTTCGTCAAGTTCATCATCAGCAAGCGGTTCAACAGAGTTAAGAGTTTCTATGACACTTTTTACTGTTTCTCTTTGCTTTTGATTAATTAATTTAAGATTTAATTCGTCAATATCCAATAATTTATTGTTTCTGCTTATTTTTTTTATGAACTCAACAATAAGTTGCTGTTCGGATTCAGGAAGCTGTTCGACCATATTATTAATTTGTTGCGTATATACCGACATTTTAATCACCTACTTTCAATTTTTTGCTTTTAACTCTCTTAACTAACTTTACAATTTCATAACACAGAACAGATACCGCCGAAATCAGCACGACAATCAGCAACTGCCAGACATTGAGCGGCTTAAGCCTGAAAATACTGTTCAGGGGCGTATAGAGTATGATAATAATGCCCGCAACCGTCGCCGTATTGACAATCCATAACACCCGGTCTTTAATCAACTGTCTGAAAGTCGAGAAAACCGAATCTATATCCGAACTGTTGACTTGCACCAAAAATAAATTTGCCAGCATAATAACGCACAAACCCATAGCCCTCGCAATCTCCGCTTCGCCGCCGGTTTTCAATACGCAGAAGTATGAGCCGAACGCGGCGATAAATATGCAAATCCCCTGAATTAAGCTCTTGAACATGATTTCGTGTGAAAGAATACCCTCTTTCGGATTGCGCGGTTGTTTCGCCATAATATCGTGTTCGGCAGGCTGACGCTCCAATACAATCGAACAGGTCGGATCAATTACAAGCTCCAACAGAACCACATGCGCCGGCAGAAGCAGCAACTCCGCCGGGCTGATTTTTATAAGCGGAGCAAGAAGCGCGGTAAATGCAATCGGAATGTGAATTGTGAAAATATACCCGATAGCTTTTCTTATATTTTCGTAAATACGCCTCCCGTCTCTGATTGTATCGACAATTGTGGTGAAATTGTCGTCAAGCAAAATCATATCTGCGGCTTCTCGCGACACTTCGGAACCGCGCCCGCCCATAGCTATACCGATGTCTGAATATTTCAGCGCAGGCGCGTCGTTTACCCCGTCACCGGTCATCGCGACAATTTCGCCGTTTTCCCTGAACGCTTTTACAATACGCATCTTATGTTCAGGCAGTACGCGTGAAAATATATTTGTCGTTTTTACTTTTTCCCGCACTTCTTCATCAGTCAGATTACTGACTTCAGACTCCGTACACACTTTATCGCTGTTCTGTATGCCGACCTGCCGGGCGATTGCGCCCGCCGTCACTCCGTTGTCCCCCGTAATCATCACTACGCGGATTCCCGCCGTCCGGCATACCGCTATATCCTCCGCGACGTTTTCCCTCGGCGGATCTGCAAGCCCTATCAATCCGGAAAATATAAGTTTACATTCATCAAGAGACGCCGGCACATCGGATTTGGATAACGGATACATTGCGCCGACGGCAATAACCCTAAGTCCCTGTTCGGACATAAAACTTATCTGCGCGTCCGCTTTTTGCCTTTCTTCTTCAGGCATTACACAAATCGCCAGAATAGACTCCGGAGACCCTTTTGCGGCAACTATAAGTCTGTTTTCATGTTTCCACACATGTCCCATCATCTTCGATTCGTTGGTAAAAGCATACTCTGATATAAATTTGCTTTCTTTTTCAAAAAGATGTTCGCTCGTAATACCCCGTTCGGCGCAAAATTCCAGCATTGCCTGTTCCATAGGGTCGTAAGCGTTGGTTTCGCAGGCAAGCCCCATTATCTCGTGCAGATGCTCTAAATCGGCTGAATTATCAGAATTGTCTGACGGACTCCATGTTTCTTTAACAGTCATGCGGTTTTGAGTAATCGTACCGGTTTTATCCACGCACAGAACAGAAATCGCGCCCAATGTCTCAACGGCTGGCAGACGGCGTATCAGCGAATGTTTTTTGGCAAGACGCCATGCGCCCATAGACAAAAACACGGCGAGAACAACCGGAAATTCTTCCGGTATCATCGCCATGGCAAGCGTTATACCGGATAAAATACTCTCTGTAATTCTGTCTTCCAATAAATGTTCCGGGAGATTAAACCATGTAACCGCAACTGCCAGAACGCAGAATACAACGGCTATGACAGCGCAGATTTTCACGACTTTCCCGATTTGCTTTTCCAACGGCGTAGGTCTTTCGGGAGCTTCGGCAATATGCGCGCCGATTTTGCCGTACTCTGTCTCCCGACCGATTTTATCGACGATTACAGTCGCACTTCCCTGAGTTACCAATGTTCCGGCATAACAGTAATCGCGCCGCCAGTATTCGGAGGCAGATTCGTTTAAAGAACCTGAAGAAACAATTTTCCATACGCCCTCAGATTCGCCGGTCAGAGAAGATTCGTCCACGCGCAAATCGCTTGTTTTTATAATCCCGCCGTCTGCCGGAATTTTCACGCCCTCTGAAATCAGCATAACATCTCCCGGCACAAGGTCTGCGCTGTGGATTTTCTGTTCAACGCCGCCGCGTATAACCGTAACGGCAGGCGCGGAAAGATTTTTCAGCGCGCTCAAAGTCCTGTCGGTTTTCCATTCCTGAAATGTTTCAATGCCGATTATCGCCGCGACAAAAACAAGCATAATCGTCCCGTCACTTGGTTCGCCGAGTATGAAATAAATCAGCGAAGCCGCAATCAGCAGAACAAACATCGGCTCGCGGATAATCCCCAACAGCTTGAAAAAAAAGTTTTTCTTTTTCTCCGCGCCTATTTCATTCTTCCCGTATTTTTTCTGAAGTTCCGCCGCCTGTTCTGAAGTAAGCCCCGTCATGAAGTTGTTTCCGTTCCATTATCTGCAGGCGCTGTGAACTCAACCAAACGTTTAAACATCTGGAGATTTCGTTCGTATCTTTTATCAATGTCCCCGCCTTTATCATTAGCCTGATGTTCTCGGACGACTACTAAAGTATCGTCCGGGAAACTGTTTATTCCCGCAAAATAGTCCCAGCACACCAAATCTTTTAATCTCATGGCAAATTCGTCGTAAGAATTTGAAGGGGTATACCCGAGAGCGTCCTGAAGCGGCATAAACGCGTCTACTCCGCTTATTTTTTGATATTGCTTATACGACTGCGGATCAATAAAATATATTATAATACTTCCCGAAACCAAATCAAGACTGATCTGCGACTGAGAGACCGTAATAGTCTGCATATCGACTACCTCCCCCGCCGCTCTTGCGTCGTCGATCTGATTCTGCGTCATATACAAAAAGTTAGTGAAATCCACGTAAACTTTATTATCGCCGTTCAAATCTTCGCCGAGTATTTCGTCAAAATTGTTCTGCAGTTCGTTGTAATCCTCAATAGTAAAACCCTTTGGACCTACATAGGCAATATCTGCGTCGCCCGGGGTTTTTGCCGCGCATTGCACGACTGTGAAAATAATTATTGCCAAAACGGCTATGCCTGCGAGAATCGCAAATTTATAGTGATACCACAAATTGTCAAATTTGCGTTTTAACCCAAATATAACTTCGCCCGCGCCTTTTTGTTCATCGTCCATAAAATCATTTTACCTCCGATCCTATGGTCAATATGGACACGGTACGCCGTGTCCATACGAATCACACATATTTCTATTCTTTTGGTTTCATTAACGGAAACAGAACACATTCGCGCATAGGCTTATCCATCATAAAAGAAAACAGTCTTTCCGATGCGCCAAAACCAAAAGCCGGCGGCATACCGTATTGTAATGCTTCAATAAAATCCTGATCATGATTATGAGCCTCTGTGTCCCCTGCTTCTCCCATTATTCTTTGTTCCTTGAATCTCTGTTCCAAATCTAACGGATCATTCAATTCCGCATAACCGTTCCCCATTTCAGAACCGGCAAGAATTATTTGTATTTGGTCCGCCTTACGCGGATCATTTATAAGCCTTTTCGGCAAAGGGTTGAGCTGGATAGGCTGGCCAACTAAAAATCCGGGACCGGACAGGTCTTTTCTCACAACTTTCCATAAAACATCTACGAGCCGCCAATAATTCAGCTTTGGGTCGTATGCGACGTTAAGCGAATTAAGTTTGTCTTTTAATTGCTCTATAGTCGCATCGTAAATGCCAATATCAAGCTTGTTTTTAATTACGTCTTCGAAATCATATAATACCCATTCTTTATCCATGTCGATTTCAAATCCGTGCGAAACAAATTTCGAACCGCCCATCACCGCTTTGGTAACTTTGCGGTATAATTCTTTAATCAACTGCATTCCGTCTTTACAGTCGGCATACGCCCAGTAAAATTCCACCTGCGTATAATCCTGTAGATATTCGTTGCCCATTCCTTCGTTTCTGAACTGTCTGCCAATTTCAAATGTTTTATCGAATCCGGCGACCAATAATTTTTTCTGCCATAATTCGCCCATTGATATTCTCAGAA